>DAOMOI010000006.1:17961-23137 GCA_035444225.1 Aquamicrobium sp.
CCGCTTCCGCGGACTGAAGGGCGACGGCCGAGCCGACGCCGCGCTCGCGCAGTTCCAGCGCCCGCTCCAGCGCCTGCTTCTCGAGCGCGGCCTGCGCGCGGGTGGCGGCGAGGTCGGCCTGCTGCACGGCGTCGTCGAGCCGCACGAGCACCTCGCCCTCCTCGACGCGCTGGTTGGTGGCGATGTTCAGCTCCTTGACGATGCCGGTCGTCTCGACGGTCAGGTCGACGCCGCGGCTGGCGCTGACCGTGCCGATGGCGTCGATAACGGGCGTCCACACCTCCGGCGCCACCGTGACGGTGGAGACGGTGACGGTCTGCGCCGGCATGCTGGCGAAGAAGTCCTCGATGGCCTTGTCGCGGAACAGGTTGAAGCCGACGAGGCCGCCGGCAACGAGGCCGAGAAGCACGATGGCGATGAGAAGACGTTTGATCATGGTCCGGGTGCTCGTTGAATTCTTCCACAAAGACGGAAGCGGCCTTGGCGTTCCCTCTGGCTGGGGCGGCTTTTATCGGGCTTGTCCGACAGGCTTGCAAGACGTGACGCGTTTAGTGTACCGTCTGGACGGTTTAGTCAAGAGGAAATCCAATCGCGATGTCAGGCCGCCGCGCCACGACGAGACGGAAGATTCTGGAGGCCGCGGCCGAGATCGCGCGCGAATCCGGCCCCGGAAACCTGTCTCTCGACGCCGTCGCGGCGCGGGCCGGCGTGTCGAAGGGCGGCCTGCTCTATCATTTCCCGTCCAAGACGGCGCTGCTCAAGGCGGTGGTCGAATCCTTCGTCGCCTCGTTCGAGGAAGAGCTGGCGCGGCGCAAGGCGACGAAGGCCGGCCGCCCCGACGCCATGCTCGAAGCCTATCTCGAACTGTTCGTCGAGGACCACGACTGCCGGCGGCCGCCGCCGTCGGGCCTGCTCGCGGCGCTGTCGCAAGACCCGGATTTTCTCGCGCCGGTGCGCCGCCACGACCGGGCGCTGCTCGACCGGATGCGGCAGAACGCGCGCGACCCGGCGATGGCGCTCGTCGTCTATCTCGCCATCCAGGGCATGCGCGCCACCAATCTGCTCGGCCTCGACGTGATGAGCGACGAGGAGTTTTCCGAGGCGGTCGGCAAGCTCAAGGCCATCGTCGGCGGGGCGTGACCATTCTTTCCTTGCCGCCGCGCCGCCGATGGCGCAATCAGGACCGACAATCACGATCCATGGGCCCCAATTCATAGGAAAGACATCATGACCAGCCCCGCCATCGACCCGGTAAAGCTCGACCGTCTGGCCGAGGTCGCCGTCCGTGTCGGCCTCAACCTCCAGCCGGGACAGGACCTGCTCATGACCGCGCCGGCCGCCGCCCTGCCGCTGGTCAGGCTGATCGCGAAGCATGCCTATGAGGCGGGCGCCGGGCTGGTGACACCGTTCCTGGCCGACGAGGAGGTGGCGCTGGCGCGCTACCGCCATGCGCCAGACGCCTCCTTCGACCGCGCCGCGGGCTGGCTCTACGAGGGCATGGCCAAGGCGTTCTCGCAGAACACGGCGCGCCTCGCTATCGTCGGCGACAACCCGATGCTCCTGTCGGGGGAAGACCCGGAAAAGGTCGCCCGCGCCAACAAGGCCAACTCCATGGCCTACAAGCCGGCGCTGGAGAAGATCGCCGGCTTCGACATCAACTGGAACATCGTCGCCTTTCCGGGCGTCTCATGGGCCGGGCTGGTCTTTCCCGGCGACGACGAGGAAACGGCGATCCACAAGCTGGCCGACGCCATCTTCGCCGCCTCGCGCGTCGACGGCGACGACGCGATCGGCGCGTGGGCCGACCACAACAGGGCGCTCGCCGTGCGCCGCGACTGGCTGAACGGCGAGCGGTTCTCGGCGCTACGCTTCACCGGGCCGGGCACGGACCTGACCGTCGGGCTCGCCGACGGCCACGAATGGCAGGGCGGCGCCTCGACGGCCAAGAACGGCATCGTCTGCAACGCCAACATCCCGACCGAGGAAGTCTTCACCACTCCGCACGCGCTACGCGTCGAGGGCCATGTGTCGAGCACCAAGCCGCTCTCCTATCAGGGCACGCTGATCGACGACATCCGGGTGCGGTTCGAGGAAGGCCGCATCGTCGAGGCGCACGCCGCGCGCGGCGAGGCCGTGCTTGACAAGGTGCTCGACACCGACGAGGGCGCGCGCCGGCTGGGCGAGGTGGCGCTGGTGCCCCATTCCTCGCCGATCTCGAAGAGCGGCATCCTGTTCTACAACACCCTGTTCGACGAGAACGCGTCCTGCCACATCGCGCTCGGCCAGTGCTACGCCAAGTGCTTCCTCGGCGGCGACAGGCTGACGCCTGCCGAAATCGCGGCGCAGGGCGGCAATTCGAGCCTGATCCACATCGACTGGATGATCGGCTCGGACAAGGTCGACATCGACGGCATCAGGCCGGACGGCAGCGCCGTGCCGGTGTTCCGCAAGGGCGAATGGGCCTGAACGCCCCCTTCGTCGATCGGCGCGGGCTTCGCGGCAAACGGGGGAAAGGAGGAACATGAAATCTTCACATCGAGCGGCGGTGCTGGATGATCTCGCGTCCTTGATCACCGGCATCGCGTCGTCCACACCCATTCGGATTGCGATTGATGGACGGACGGCATCCGGGAAAACCACCCTCGCGGACGAACTGGCCGCGGTTCTCGGCGAGACGGGACGGGAGGTCATTCGGACCTCGATCGACGGATTCCATCGACCCAAGGTCGAACGCTACGCGCGTGGCCGTCATTCCGCCGAAGGCTATTACAACGACGCGCGCGACCTTCCCGCCATCAACGCGCTTCTGCTTTCCCCCTTGGGACCGGGCGGCGATCTCCGGTATCGCACGGCGTCGTTCGACCTCGACAGCGACCAGCCTGTCGAGCAGGAGCCGCAGCTTGCCTCCCCCGACGCCATATTGATCGTGGATGGCACCTTTCTCCAACGGCCTGAATTGCGCGATGGCTGGGATCTGGCGATTTTCGTGGACACCTCGGAGCAGGTTTCCGAGCAACGCGGCATTGATCGGGATGCCGGGCGTCTGGGCGGGGAGGACGCTGCACGCCGACTCTACACGGCCCGTTACAAGCCGGCTTTCGCCATTTACGAGCGGATGTGCACGCCGACCTCTGCCGCCGACGCGATCCTCGACAACGACGATCTTGCCCGTCCGGTTCTGAAAGTTCGCGACGATGGCAGATTGTCGCGGAAATTCCGCAGGCCGGCCTGAAACGCTGCGGACGGAAGGAAGCCGTGACGGCGTGGGGCGCGGCATCCCGCGAGCCGAGGAAGCAAAACCCCCTCGGCTCTCAAATACCGTCAGGCAGTATCAGGCGGCCCGCTTCTTCGGCTGGATCAGGCCGCGCGCGACCAGCAGCTCGGCGATCTGCACCGTATTGAGTGCGGCGCCCTTGCGCAGGTTGTCCGACACGACCCAGATGTTCAGGCCGTTGTCGATGGTCGGGTCCTCGCGGATGCGGCTGATATAGGTCGCGTCCTCGCCGGCGGATTCATGCGGCGTGATGTAGCCGCCGTCCTCGCGCTTGTCGATGACGAGGCAACCCGGCGCTTCCCGCAGGATCTCGCGGGCTTCATCCGCGGTGATCGGCTTCTCAAACTCGATGTTGACGGCTTCCGAATGGCCGATGAACACCGGCACGCGCACGGCCGTGCACGTCACCTTGATCTTCGGGTCGAGCATCTTCTTGGTCTCGGCCGTCACCTTCCATTCCTCCTTGGTCTGGCCGTCTTCCATGAAGACGTCGATATGGGGAATGACGTTGAAGGCGATGCGCTTGGTGAACTTCTTACGCTCGACCGGATCGTTGACGAAGACGGCGCGTGTCTGGGTGAACAACTCGTCCATGCCCTCCTTGCCGGCGCCGGAAACCGACTGGTAGGTCGAGACGACGACGCGGCGGATGGTGGCGCGGTCATGCAGCGGCTTCAGCGCGACGACGAGCTGGGCCGTCGAGCAATTGGGATTGGCGATGATGTTGCGCTTGCGGAAGCCTTCCACCGCGTCGGGGTTCACCTCCGGCACGATCAGCGGCACGTCGGCGTCGTAGCGCCAGGCCGAGGAATTGTCGATGACGACGCAGCCTTGCGCGCCGATCTTCGGCGACCATTCCTTCGACACGTTGCCGCCGGCCGACATCAGGCAGATGTCGGTGTCGGAGAAGTCGTAGGTGGCGAGGTCCCTGACCTTCAGCGTCCTGTCGCCATAGGAGACCTCGGTGCCGACCGAGCGGCGCGAGGCCAGCGCCACGACCTCATCGGCGGGAAAGCCGCGCTCCTCGAGAATGGCGAGCATCTCGCGCCCGACATTGCCCGTTGCGCCGGCGACTGCAATCTTGAAACCCATTTCGCTTGCTCCTCATCTCTCCGCCTGGTGGTTCAGGAGAAGCCCCGGCCATCGCGGGGTCCGCCTCCCTCGGGCCGGCCGGGGAGAGGGGCGAGCGGGCCAAAGGGGATCAGACCGTTTTCGCGGTCGTGGTTTTGGCCGTGGTTTTGGTGGAACGGGCGCGCGACGACTCCGTCTCCAGGGCGGGGAATGCCCCGCCGGAGGCGTAGAATGCCAGAAATGCAGTCACAAGGCCGCGCATCGCGTTGATCCCGGTTCGCGCCCGCTTTTACGCCGTTCGGCGCCAGAGTCAATCGCGCGTCAACCACGCGTCGATCGTGGCGCGCCCTCAGGCCGAGAGCGCGCGGAACTTCTCCATGATCGCGTCGCCCATGGTCGAGGTGCCGACCTCGATCGTGCCGGGCGAGACGATGTCCTTGGTGCGGTAGCCGTCGTCGAGCACGGCCGAGATCGCGGCTTCCAGCCGGTCGGCCTCGGCCACCATGCCGAAGGAATAGCGCAGGCACATGGCGAAGGAGGCGATCATGGCGATCGGGTTGGCGATGCCCTTGCCGGCGATGTCGGGCGCGGAGCCGTGGACCGGCTCGTAGAGCGCCTTGCGCTTGCCGGTCTTGGCGTCCGGCGCGCCGAGCGAGGCCGAAGGCAGCATGCCGAGCGAGCCGGTCAGCATGGCCGCGACGTCCGACAGCATGTCGCCGAACAAATTGTCGGTGACGATGACGTCGAACTGCTTGGGCCAGCGCACGAGCTGCATCCCGCCGGCGTCGGCCAGCATGTGGTCGAGCCTGACGTCGGAATATTTCGCCTTGT
>DAOMOI010000007.1:0-18180 GCA_035444225.1 Aquamicrobium sp.
CCTGTCCAATCGGGCGACCCGTGGGGGAGACAGTGACGGATCAGGTTATCATCACCCGCCAGGATGCGGTTCTGCGGATCACCATCAACCGCGAGGAACGGCGCAACGCGTTGAACGAAAGCGTCGCCGAGGGCATCCACGCCGGCCTCGACGCTGCCGAGGGCGACCGCGACATTCGCGCGGTGGTGCTGACCGGGGCGGGCGACAAGGCCTTCTGCGCCGGCGGCGACCTTCAGCTCCAGGCCGACGGAACGCCGTTCACCATCGACGCCGCCGATCCGCGCCATTACGTCGCGCGGCTCCTCCGGCGGATGGACGCCTGCCGCCTTCCGCTCGTCGCCCGCGTCAACGGTCATGCGCTGGCCGGCGGCCTCGGCCTTGTGTGCGCCTGCGACCTGGTGGTCGCGCGCGAGGACGCGCTGCTCGGCGTGACGGAGGTGAAGGTCGGGCTCTTCCCGATGATGATCCTGCCCTATCTGCTGCGCACCATCTCCTACCGCCGGATGATGGAGCTGTGCATCACCGGCGAGCCGATCCCCGCCAGCCAGGCCGTGGCCGACGCAATCGTCAACCATGCCGTGCCGGCGGCGGAGCTGGACGCGAAGCTCGACTGGCTGCTTTCCCGCATCACCGACAAGTCGCCGACCGGCATCCGCCTCGGCAAGCAGGCGCTCGCCAAGATCCGCGAGATGTCCACCGACAGCGCGCTCGAATACGCGCAGTTCATGCTGGCCAACATGGCCCGCACCAGGGATGCGCGCGAGGGCTTCGCCGCCTTCGGCGAAAAGCGCAGCCCGAACTGGACGGCGGAATAGACGGATGAACAAGATCGTTCGCATCGGCTGCGGCGCGGGCTTCTGGGGCGACAGCCCGGAAGGGCCGGCCCAGATCGTCCGCGCAGGCGGCGTCGACTATCTGGTGATGGACTATCTGGCCGAGATCACCATGTCGATCCTGGCCCGCATGAAGGCCAAGCGCCCCGAGCTCGGCTATGCCGCCGATTTCGTCACCATGGTGATGAAGCCGCTCGCCCGCGAGATCGCGGAAAAAGGCATCCGCGTCGTCACCAATGCCGGCGGTGTCAACCCCGAAGCCTGCCGCGACGCGCTTCTCGCCGTGTTCCGCGAAGCCGGCGTCGATCTCAAGGTGGCGGTGGTGCGCGGCGACGACCTGTCGGGGCAGGCGAACCGCTATCGCGCCGAGGGCGTGACGGAGATGTTCTCCGGCGCGGCGATGCCGGAGCGGCTCGCCAGCGTCAACGCCTATCTCGGCGCCTTCCCGATCGCGGCCGCGCTCGACGCGGGCGCCGATGTCGTCATCACCGGCCGCGTCGTCGATTCGGCGATCGTGCTCGGCCCGCTGATCCACGAATTCGGCTGGCAGGCGGGCGACTACGATCTCCTGTCGGCAGGCAGCCTCGCCGGCCATGTCGTCGAGTGCGGCACGCAGGCCACCGGCGGCATCTTCACCGACTGGCGCGACGTTTCCGGCTGGGACGACATGGGCTTCCCCATCGCCGAATGCGCCGCCGACGGCAGCTTCGTCCTCACCAAGCCCGAGGGCACCGGCGGCCTCGTCTCGACGGCGACGGTCGGCGAACAGATCATCTACGAGGTCGGCGATCCCGCTCGTTACATCCTCCCGGACGTGACCGCCGACTGGAGCGCGGTCCGGCTCGAACAGGTCGGGCCGGACCGCGTTCGCGTTTCCGGCGCGCGGGGTCGCGCGCCCACCGGCAGCTACAAGGTCAGCGCGACCTACGCCGACGGCTACCGCGCCAGCGTGACGATGATGATCGCCGGCCGCGAGGCCGCCGCCCGGGCGCAGGCCACCGCCAATGCCATCCTGCGCCGCGCCGGGCGGCTGATGCAGGCGGCGGGCTTCGCGGATTTCGAGGACGCTTCCGTCGAAATCCTCGGCAGCGAGGCGAATTACGGCGCGCAGGCGAAGGCAGCGGGGACGCGGGAAGTCGTGCTGAAGATCGCCGTCAGGCATCCGAGCAGGGAGGCGCTCCAGATCTTCGCCCGCGAGATCTACCCGGCCGCGACCGCGATGGCGCAGAGCCTGACCGGCTTTGCCGGCGGCCGGCCCGAGCCGCAGCCGGTGGTGCGGCTGTTCTCCTTCCTCGCCCCAAAGGCCGACGCCGAGGTCAGCTTCGAGATCGACGGCAAGGTCCACCCGATCGCGCCGCACCTCCCGAATGCCGCGCCGGAGCCGGAAGCCGGCAAGGCCGAAATCGAGACGCCGGCCGGCGACGGACCGCTCGTCGCGGTGCCGCTGATCGCGCTCGCCCACGGCCGCAGCGGCGACAAGGGCGACATCGGCAATATCGGCGTGCTCGCCCGCGAGGCGCGCTACCTGCCATGGATACGCCGCAGCGCTACGCCCGAAGCGGTGGGGCGCTACTTCGCCCATTTCGTCACCGGACGCGTCGAGCGTTTCGACTGGCCCGGCCTGAACGGGCTGAACTTCATGCTGCATGGCGGGCTCGGCGGCGGCGGCATCGCCTCGCTGCCCCACGATCCCCAAGGCAAGGCGCTGGCGCAGATCATGATGGATTTCCCGGTCGAGGTGCCTGCCTCGTGGCTTGCGAAGGGCGGAGCGCTCGAAGGCTGGAGCAAGGAGCCTGTCGCATGACCGCGCCGCTTTTCCGCAAGATCCTGGTGGCCAATCGCGGCGAGATCGCCTGCCGGGTGATGCGCACGCTGGCCGAGATGGGCATCGCCTCCGTCGCCATCCACCACCGCGTCGAGGCGCGCGCGCGCCACGTGCGGATGGCGGACGAGGCAGTGGAGATCACCGGCGAAACGCCGGTCGCGGCCCATCTCGACATCGACCAGATCGTCGAGGCCGCGCGCGCGACCGGCGCGGACGCCATTCACCCCGGCTATGGCTTCCTGTCGGAGAATGCCCGCTTCGCCGAGGCCGTCGCGGCCGCCGGCATCGCCTTCATCGGGCCGGACGCCGCCACGATCTCGCTGATGGGCGACAAGATTTCCGCCCGCAACTTCGCCGAGGCGAACGGCGTCGCCGTCGCGCCGTCGGTGATGCCGACCGACGACATCGACGCCTTCGTCGCGAGGGCCGAGGGCATCGGCTTTCCGCTTCTCATCAAGGCGGCCGCCGGCGGCGGCGGCAAGGGCATGTCGATCGTGCGCTCGGCCGCGGACCTCGCCGAGGCCGCCCGCATCGCCGCCAGCGAGGCGCTGCGCTATTTCGGCGACGGCCGCGTCTATGCCGAAACCTATGTCGAGCGTCCGCGCCATATCGAGGTGCAGGTGCTGGGCGACGGCGAAGGCGGCGCGATCCACCTCTTCGAGCGTGAATGCTCGGTGCAGCGCCGGTTCCAGAAGATCATCGAGGAGGCACCGGCCGCCAATCTCGCGCCGGGGCTGCGCGAGGAAATCTGCCAGTCCGCCGTTCGGCTGGCCGCGGCGGCGAAGTACCGCAACGCCGGTACGGTCGAATACATTCTCGGCGCGGACGGGCGCTTCTTCTTCCTCGAGATGAACACGCGCCTTCAGGTCGAGCATCCGGTGACGGAGATGATCACCGGGCTCGATCTCGTGCGCGCGCAGATCGAGATCGCCGCCGGCAAGGGACTGCCGCTGGCGCAGGCCGACGTGGCCGTCAACGGCCATGCGATCGAGTGCCGCGTCTGCGCCGAGGATCCCGACCGCGACTTCATGCCCGAGACCGGGCAGGTGCAGTATCTCGGCGTGCCGGAGGAAGGCTGGCTGCGCTTCGAGAGCGCGCTCGACCAGGGCCAGAAGATCACCGCCGACTTCGACCCGATGCTGGCCAAGCTCGTCGTCCACGGCAAGGACCGGGGACAGGCGATCGACCGTTCGATCGAGGCGCTGGGCGGTCTCGCCGTCCTCGGCGTCAAGACCAACATCGACTATCTCGCGCGCGTGCTCGGCCACGACGCCTTCCGCGCCGGCGAGCTTCACACCGGCTTCGTGAAGGAGCACGGCGCGGCGCTGGCGCCCCCGGCGCTTCCCGCGGAAACGCTGGCGCAGGTGCTCGCCGCCGCCGCGCTCGGCTTCCGCGAGTTCCAGGAGCTGGCGCTCGGCACGCCCGAACCCTACGCCGCCATCGGCGGATGGAGAAACTGACCATGGCGATCAGGCTCAGCCTCGGCGACGAGGTCCATCACGTCACCATCCTGCGGCGCCATCCCCATCTCGTCCTCGTCATCGACGGCGAGGAGCACGAGGTCACCCGCCTGCCCGGCGCCGGCGACGGCCGCGGCGTCGTGTCGATCGGCGGCCACGAGGTCGCCTTTGCCCGCGCCACCCTCGGCGACCGGCAGGTCGTGCGCCTCGGCGGCCGGACCTTCGACGTCAGCCGCGTCGATCCCTTCTCGAAGGGAGGAGCCGGCGGCGGCGCGCAGGACGCGCTGAAGGCGCCGATGCCCGGCGCGGTCGTCACCGTGCACCGCCAGCCCGGCGAGACGGTCGCGCGCGGCGAGCCGCTCATCACCATCGAGAGCATGAAGCTGCAGACCGCCCTGCCCGCCCCACGCGACGGGGTGGTCGCCGAAATCCTGCGCGCGGAAGGCCAGACCTTCGAGAAGGACGAGGTGATCGCCACGCTGGAACCCGAGACCGAGGACGCCTGATCCATGCGCAAGATCCAGTCGATGATCAGCACCTCGTCGGCCGACTTCCGGCGGTACGAGACCCATAACCGCCGGCTGCTGGCGGAATTCCGCGAAAGGCAGGAAAAGGCGCGCCACGCCCGCCCGCAGCGCGACCTCGAGCGGCTTTCCAAGCAGGGCAAGATGCGGCCGCGCGAGCGCATCGAGAAGCTGCTCGATCCCGGCACGCCGTTCCTCGAACTGTCGTCGCTGGCCGCAAACATGGCCTATGACGGCGACTCGCCCTCGGCCAGCTCGATCGTCGGCATCGGCGTCGTCTCCGGCCGCGAGGTCGTCATCCGCGCCGACGACCCGACGGTGAAGGGCGGGGCATGGTATCCGCTGACGGCGAAGAAGATCGTGCGCGCGCTCGACATCGCCATGGAGAACCGGCTGCCGGTGATCCATCTGTGCGATTCCGCCGGCGGCTTCCTCCAGCTCCAGTCGGAGGTGTTCCCGGACAAGTACATGGCCGGCCGCATCTTCCGCAACCAGTCGATCCTGTCGAAGATGGGGGTGAAGCAGCTCGCGCTCGTCTTCGGCCATTGCACGGCGGGCGGGGCCTACATTCCCGGCCTTTCCGACTACAGCGTCATCGTGCGCGGCACCGGCGCGGTGTTCCTCGGCGGCCCGCCGCTGGTCAAGGCCGCGACCGGCGAGGAGGTGACGGTCGAGGAGCTCGGCGGGGCCGACATGCACACCAGCGTCTCCGGCCGCGACCGAGGACGAGGCGATCCATATCGGCCGCGAGATCGTGGCCCAGTGGGACCGGCCGAGGAAATGGGACTGCCAGCAGGAGGCGCCCGAGGATCCGGCCTACGACCCGGAGGAGCTTTACGGGATCATTCCCGACGACATCAAGAAGCAGTTCGACATGCGCGAGGTGATCGCCCGCATCGTCGACGGCAGCCGCTTCCACGAATACCAGCCGGCCTACGGCGCCACGCTCGTCTGCGGCTTCGCCAATATCTGGGGCTACAAGGTCGGCATCCTCGCCAACAACGGCGTCCTCTTCAACGATTCCTCGCTGAAGGGCGGCCATTTCATCGAGCTGTGCAACCAGAACAACACGCCGCTGGTGTTCCTGCAGAACATCACCGGCTACATGATCGGCCGCGAATACGAGCGGCGCGGCATCACCAAGGACGGCGCCAAGATGATCATGGCGCAGTCGTGCTCGCGCGTGCCGAAGTTCACCGTCATGTGCAACGGCTCGTTCGGGGCCGGCAATTACGGCATGTGCGGGCGCGCCTATGACGGCCGCTTCCTGTTCACCTGGCCGAACCACCAGATCGGCGTGATGGGCGGCGACCAGGCCGCCAACACGCTGGCCGAGGTCAAGGTCAACCAGATGAAGCGCAACGGCGGCGCGGTAGACGAGGAAGAGGTGCGGCGGCTGTGGGAGCAGACCCGCTCCGCCTATCAGGAGCAGCTTTCCGCCTACTATTCCACCTCCGAGCTGTGGGACGACGGCATCATCGACCCCGTCGATACCCGCAACGCGCTCGGCATCGCCATCTCCGCCTCGCTCAACGCGCCGCTGGGCGAGCCGGGCTACGGCGTCTTCAGGTTCTAGAGCGATGGCCGGACCGATCCGCTTCTGGTTCGACTTCGCCTCGCCCTACGCCTATTTCGCGACGGGAGAGATCGACGCGATCGGCGCGGAATTCGGCCGCACCGTGGAATGGCGTCCGGTCCTGCTGTGGGCGGTGTTCAAGGCGCACGGCATCATGCCGCCGATGGATGCGCCTGCCAAGCGCGCCTATTTCCTGCGCGACATGCAGCGCTCGGCCGATTTCCTCGGCCTGCCCTATCGGGAGCCGGCGAAGCTGCCGCTTTCCTCGCATCTGGCCGCGCGCCTCTACTACGCGACGGCGCAGGAGAGCGGCGACAAGGCGGTCGCGCTCGCGCGCCGGCTGTTCCGCGCCTTCTTCGTCGAGCGCAAGGACATCTCCGACGAGGCCGTGCTCGCGGACCTCGCGGCCGATGCCGGAATCTCCGTCAACGCGACGCGGGAAGGCATGAAGGGACCGGCCGGGCGCGCGCTGCTGGAACAGGCCGTCGAACAGGCGGTTGCGGAGAAAATCGTCGGCTCGCCCTATTTTACGGTCGACGGCGAGGGCTTCTTCGGTGCAGACAGGTTGCCGCAGCTTCGCTGGTTCCTTGCGGGAGGGAAAGAATGAGCGGTTTCGAGGACGTCAGCTATCGCGCCGCCGACGGCATCGCGCGCATCGCCGTCAACCGGCCTGACAGGCTCAACGCCTATCGCAACGAGACCGCCGACGAGTTGCGCGCCGCGCTCGCGCGGGCCGAGGCCGACGCCGCCGTCCGCGCCGTGCTGCTCACCGGCGAGGGCCGCGCCTTCGGCTCGGGCTACGACCTCTCGACGGTCCGGCCCGACGAGGTTCCCGCCCTCGACGACGTGCTCGAACGGCACTTCAACCCGCTGGTCGCGGCCATGCGCGGCTCGCGGCTGCCGATCGTGGCCGCCGTCAACGGGCCGTGCGCGGGCGCGGCCGTCGGCATCGCGCTGGCGGCGGACATCGTCGTCGCCGGTCGCTCGGCCTATTTCTACGAGCCGTTCGTCGGCATCGCGCTGGTGCCGGACGCGGGCAACACGCTGTTCCTGTCGCGCATGCTCGGGCGCGTGCGCGCCTCGGGCATGATGCTGCTCGGCGACCGGATTCCCGCCGAGCGCGCGCTCCAGTGGGGGCTTCTGTGGGACGTGGTCGAGGATGCGGAGCTGGAGCCCGCGGCAGCCGCCATCTGCGCGCGGCTGACCGCCCTCGGCGCCGGCGCGATCGCCGCCACCAAGCGCCTGATCGCCAGCGCCGCCGATTTCGCGGCCGGCGCGCAGCTCGACCTCGAGCGCGACCTTCAGGGCGAGGCCGGCCGCACGCCGGCGATGAAGCAGCAGATCGCGGCCTTCTTCGCGAGACGGAAGGGCTAGGCGTCGTGGAAGGCGACGCGGCGGTTGGTGTCGAGGACCTGCTTGCCGCCGGCTGGAAGCCGGTCCGGCCGAGCGCGTTCAACCAGCTGATCGGGCCGATCCTTCATCGCCGCGACGGCGACGCGATCCGCTTCTGCTTCCGCGTCGACCCCAAGCACGACAACTCCGTCGACCGTCCGCACGGCGGCATGATCATGGCCTTCTGCGACGAGGCGCTCGGCCTTGCCGCGCATATGGTGCGGCCCCGCGACCGGCTCCTCACCGTCGGCTTCGACTGCCAGTTCATCGGCGCAAGCTCGGTCGGCGACGTGATCGAGATCGAACCGCATGTGACGCGCGCGACCTCTTCGCTGATATTCATGCGCGGCGACTGCACGATCGGCGACCGCGTCGTCGCGAGTTGCAGCGGCATATGGAAGGTGTTCCGGCCCCGGGCGGCGGCCGGCGGAGGATAGGCTATGGACGAGACCCTGAAACCGACGCGCTTCATCGACGCGGACAGCGCCGCGGTCCGCGACTTCGCCGCGCGTCACGCCGGCGCGGGCGACGATCTGTCGAAGGCCATCAACCTGTACTATGCGCTGCGCGACGCGATTCCCTACGACATGCGCGCCTTCGGGCTGGACGAGGAACAGTTCGTCGCCTCGAACGTGCTTCAGGCGAAATCGGCCTTCTGCGTGCCCAAGGCGATCGCGCTCGCGGCGGTGGCGCGCGCGGCCGGCATCCCCGCGAAGGTCGGCTTCGCCAATGTCCGCAACCACCTGACCAATCCGAAGGTCGCCGCGCTGATGGACGACGACATCTTCCGCTGGCACGCCTACACCTCGCTTTTCCTCGGCGGCAAATGGGTCAAGGCGACCCCGGCCTTCGACATCGGCCTGTGCCGGCGCCACGGCGTGAAGCCGCTCGATTTCGACGGGCGCGCCGATTCCATCTTCCATCCCTTCGATCAGGCCGGCCGCCAGCACATGGAGTATCTCGACTTCATCGGCGAGTTCGCGGACATGCCCTACGAGGCGTTCGCGACCGAGATGCGCGCCGCCTATCCGCGCATGTTGAAGACGCTGGACGAAGAGCGCGCCCGCGCGAAGAACTGAACAGATCAACCGGGAAGAGACAGTCACATGACACAGGCAGCCTACATCCTCTCCGGCGCACGCACCGCGATCGGCACCTTCGGCGGCTCGCTGTCGGGCGAGGAGCCCGCCGCGCTCGGCGCCGCCGTCGCGGTGGAGGCGATGAAGCGCGCGGGCATCGAGCCGGCGCAGATCGGTCACGTCGTCTACGGCAACGTCATCCCGACGGGACCGCGGGACGCCTATCTCGCCCGCGTCGCCGCCATCCGCGCCGGCATACCCGAGGAAGCGCCGGCGATGACGCTCAACCGGCTGTGCGGCAGCGGCACGCAGGCGATCGTCTCGGCGGCGCAGAACATCATGCTCGGCGACGCCGAGGTGGCGCTGGCGGGCGGCGCGGAGGTGATGAGCCGCGCGCCGCACTACGTCCAGTCCGCCCGCTTCGGGCACAAAATGGGCGACACCACCATGGTGGACGGGCTGACGGGCGTGCTGACCGACCCGTTCGGCAACGGCATCATGGGCATCACCGCCGAGAACGTGGCTGAGAAATACGCGATCTCGCGCGAGGACCAGGACGCCTTCGCCGCCGAGAGCCAGCGCCGCGCGGCAGCTGCCATCGAGGCCGGGCATTTCCGGTCGCAGATCCTGCCGCTGGAGGTCTCCGCCGGACGCAAGACCGTGACCTTCGACACCGACGAGCACCCGAAGCCCGCTACGACCGTCGAGTCCCTCGCCGCGCTGAGGCCCACCTTCAAGAAGGACGGCGTGGTGACCGCCGGCAACGCCTCCGGCATCAATGACGGCGCGGCAGCGGTGGTGCTGGCGTCGGAAAGCTACGTAAAGCGAACCGGCGCGAAGCCGCTCGCGCGCATCGTCGCCTATGCGCATGCGGGCGTCGAGCCGGGCATCATGGGCATCGGCCCGGTGCCGGCCTGCCGCGCCCTCGCCGACCGCTCCGGCTTGAGGCTTTCCGATTTCGACGTGATCGAATCCAACGAGGCCTTCGCCGCGCAGGCGCTCGCCGTCAACCGCGAGCTCGGCCTCGACCCGGAAAAGGTCAATCCCGACGGCGGCGCGATCGCGCTCGGCCACCCCGTCGGCGCCACCGGCGCGATCCTGACGGTGAAGGCGATCAACTACCTCCAGCGCACGGGCGGCCGCTACGGCCTCGTCACCATGTGCATCGGCGGCGGACAGGGCATCGCGCTCGCCATCGAGCGGGTCTGAAATCCGCCAATTCGCCGAGGCGGCCTAAGCCGCCTCGGCAACTCCCGGCATCGTCGCCATGTCGATGACGAAGCGATAGCGGACGTCGCCCGCGAGCATCCGCTCGTAGGCCTCGTTTATATCCTCCATGCGGATCGTCTCGATATCGGCATGGACGCCGTTGGCGGCGCAGAAGTCGAGCATCTCCTGCGTTTCGGCGATGCCGCCGATGGCCGAGCCGGCCAGCGTCTTGCGGTGGCCGATCAGCGAGAAGGCGCGCACGGTCAGCGCGTCCTCCGGCGCGCCGACCAGCACCAGCACGCCGTCGCGGCGCACCAGCCGCAGATAGGTGTCGAGGTCGTGCGCGTTCGAGACGCAGTCGATGACAAGGTCGAACGACCGCGTCGCCGCCTTCATGCGGTCGCGGTCGCCGGAGACGATGACCTCGTCGGCGCCGAGGCGGCGCGCGTCGCCGGCCTTGCCGGCCGAGGTCGTTATCATGGTGACGTGCGCGCCCATGGCGTGCGCCAGCTTGACCGCCATGTGGCCGAGACCGCCGAGGCCGACCACGCCGACGCGCCTGCCCGGCCCCGCCCCCCAGCGCCGCAGCGGCGAATAGGTGGTGATGCCGGCGCACAGGAGCGGCGCCGCCGCGGCGAGGTCGAGCCCGTCGGGAATCCGCAAGACATAGCGCTCGTCGACCACGATGTGGCTGGAGTAGCCGCCGAAGGTGTGGCCCTCGCCGCCCGGCGAGCGGTCGCGACCGTTATATGTCCCGACCATGCCCTTCTCGCAGAACTGTTCGAGGCCCTCAGCGCAGCTTGCGCATTCGCGGCAGGAATCGACCATGCAGCCGACGCCGACATGGTCGCCGACCCGGAAGGAGGAGACCTGCGCGCCGACCTCGACCACGCGCCCGACGATCTCATGGCCGGGCACCACGGGATAGATGGTCGAGTTCCATTCGTTGCGCGCGGTATGAAGATCGGAGTGGCAGACGCCGCAGTAGAGGATTTCGATCCTCACGTCGCGCGGCCCGGTTTCGCGCCGCCTTATCTGCGACAAATGAAGACGGCTCATCGGGTCGTCGCAGGCGAAGGCGCGTGTGATAAACATCATGATCTCCCTGAATCCGGCCCGTCCGATCGCCGCATCGCTCGACCGGGCGTTCGTCATGCCTGATGAATTCAGATTATCAAAAGCGCGTCAAGGTGCGGCGCGGCGTCACCGACGGGACGGCGCGATCATGACAGGCCGAGGTCACGATGGACCGCGCGGCGCAGCGACAGGCGATGTTCGCGGCGGTGCAGCGGCGCGTGGGTGAGGAACACGACCGTCAGCTCGTTGGCGGGATCGACCCAGAACTGGGCTCCCGAGACGCCGGGCCACATGAACTCGCCGCGGAAGCCGGCCGGGTCGCGCATGTCGCGGACGCGGACCGCGACGCCGAGACCGAAGCCCAGCCCGGTGGCCTCGCCCGGCGCGGTGGAGGCGAGATCGTCCGTACCCGGCGCGAAACCCACCCCGACCGGCAGATGCGGCTCGACCATGGCGCGCGCCAGATGCGGCGCGAGGACGGACCGGCCGTCATGGCTGCCGCCGGCCATCAGCATCGCGGCGAAGCGGCCATAGTCGCGCGCGGTCGACCACAGGCCGCCGCCGCCCGATTCCCACGTATCGCTCTCCGTGCCCGAGGGCGCCAGCCCGGCAAGGACGCGCAACGGGCCGGCGCCGGCCAGCCGGGCGCGGTCGGGGCGGAAGGCGGTGTCGTCCATGCCGAGCGGCGCGAGCACGCGCTCGCGCAGGATGCGGCCGAGCGGCGCACCGGCCGCGACCTCCATCACCCGGCCGAGAAGGTCGATGGCCAGCCCGTAGCTGAACACCGTGCCCGGCCAGTCGGCCAGCGGCAGCGCCGCCAGCCGCCGCGCCATGACCGCGTTGGTCGAGGCGAAATCGTAGACGCGCCGTTCGAGGTAGCAGTCGTGAAGCGATTTCTCTTCCGGGTTGCCGGGGCCGAGCCCGGCGGTATGGCGCATGAGGTCGAGGACGGTCAGGCCGTCGCCGACCGCCCTTCCGTCGGCCATCCGCGCGCCGTCGAACTCCGGCAGGACCTGGCGCACCGGCGTGCGGAGCGAGAACAGCCCCGCCTCGACGAGGGCGAGCGCCGCCGCGCAGGTGACCGGCTTGGTCATCGAGGCCAGCCAGAAGATGGTGCCGCCATCGACCTCCGCCCCGTCGCCGCGGCGGCCGAAGCAATGGTCGAGACACGTCTCGCCGGCACGGACGACGAGCAACTGCCCGGCCTCGAGCCGGCCGGCCTCCTGCTCGGTCCGGCACCATTCCATCACCGATGGCCAGTCCGGGCGGCTCATTTCGCCAGATATTCCGGCAGCACCGTCACCAGCCCGGGAAAGGCGTAGAACACGCCCGCCATGACCAGGATCGCGACGACGAAGGGGAACGATCCGGCCGAGACCTGCGCGAACGAGGCCCGGCCCTGCGACATGCCGGTCAGCACGAACAGGATCATCCCCACCGGCGGCGTGATCAGGCCGATCTCGACCAGCATCACCAGCACGATGCCGAACCACAGCGGGTCCCACCCCGCCGTGGCGATGATCGGCAGGACGATGGGCAGCGTGATCAGGATCATGCTGATCGGCTCGATGAACATGCCGAGGATGAGGTAGAAGATCACGATCGTCAGGAACAGGCCGATATCGCTGAGCTGAAGGCCGCCAATGAACGACACCAGATGCTGCGGCATGGACAGGTAGTCGGCGCCGAAGGTCATCACCGCCGAGGCGATGGCGATGATGAGCAGGAAGGACGTCACCGCCGCCGCTTCCTCCAGCGCCTCGACGAGGCCTGCCAGGGTGAGCCGGCGCTTGGCGAGGCTGATCGCGGCGGCGCCGAGCGCGCCGAAGCCGCCGGCCTCGGTCGGCGTGACGATGCCGCGATAGAGCGAGCCCAGCACCAGCAGGATCAGCACCAGAAACGGCAGGATCCCGGTCAGGCTCCTCAGCTTCTCGGCCAGCGGCAGCCGCGTTCCCGCCGGCGCCACCGACGGCGAAACGAGGTTCCAGACCGCGATCACGACGGCGAAGCCGACCATGATCAACAATCCGGGCAGCAGCCCGGCCATGAACAGCTGGATCACCGGCACCCCGGCCATCGGCCCGTAGACGATCATGGCGATCGAGGGCGGGATCATGATGCCGAGCGTGCCGCCCGCGGCCAGAACGCCATAGGCGAGCGTCGGGCGATAGCCGGCGGCCAGCATCTCGGAGCCTGCGACCTTGCCCATCGTCGCGGCCGTGGCGAGGCTGGAGCCGGAAACGGCGGCGAACAGCCCCGACGCCACGACCGAGGCATAGGCGAGGCCGGCCTTCAGCCGCCCGAGCCACGCGCTGGCGGCGCGGAACAGGTCGCTCGACACCTCCGACTTGACCAGCAGCACTCCCATCAGCACGAACATCGGGATCGCGGTCAGCTCGAACGTCGCCACCGCGCCCCAGGCGCGCTCGCCGACCGAGTTCAACGTGACGGGCGGCAGCCAGAACAGCATCGCCAGCAGGCCGAGCGACAGGAGGCCGAAGGCGACGGGAATGCCGCTGAACAGCAGGACGAGCAAGGCGCCTACCAGCACGATGCCGCGCATGCCGAGCGGCGCCGACTTGGTGAAGTAGAACAGCGCCACGGCCGCACCGACGGCGAGCAGCGTGGCGACGATCGCCGTGCGCCGCTCGGAAGCCAGCATGGCCAGCGCCACCGCGCCCGCCATCGCCGCCACGACGAGCTGCGGCTTGCGGGCGAAGGCGGTGAAGAACGGCTCGACGAAGGCGATGCCGATGGCGGCGGCGATGCAGAGCCACGAAAACAGGTTCGCCAGCTTGCGGTCCGTTCCGGTCGCCATCGCCTGAAGCGCCAGCACCGCGATCAGCAGCGCGGCCCCCACCACCATCGCGGTCTGCGGAATCCACATTGGCGTCGCGATCATGCTCCAGCTGCGGGTGCCGGAATGGAAGTTCTCCAGCATGTAGCCGGTGGCCGCCCAGCCGAGGACGAGGGCGGCCAGCAGCAGGACCCACTGGCCCGCGCGCTCGATGAGACGGCGCGCATGCTCGGGCAGGAACTGCACGACGAAATCGGTGCGGATATTGGTTCCCTTCACGGCGACGGCGGCCGCCGTGAAGAAGGTGATCGCGACCACGAGATAGGTCGCCACTTCCGTCACCCATGTCGTCGGGGCGGAGAAGAGATTGCGGCCACGCGTCTCGATATTGATGCTGGCCACCATGGCCACCACGCCGAGGATTCCCAATGTCCGGGAAATCCGGGCGATGGCGCGCGATGCTCCGGGCCAGCGCGTGGCCGGCCCGGCATCGGAAGCGTCGGATGTCACTCCCCGCTCCCCGGAACCGTGGCCAGCACGGCATCGGCATCCTGTCCGACGCGCTCCATGTCGGCACGCCACGCCTCGATCGCCGGCGCGGTCACGCGCTCGTCGAGCAGCCGGGCGTTCTCGGCCTCCGTCACGATGTGATAGGAGACGCCGGCCGCCTGCCACTTCTTCTTCACGTCGTCGTTGCGCTCGCGCCAGCGCGTCTCGAACTCGGCGGCGAGGTCGTCGAAGGCGGCGATGACGGTGGCGCGCAATTCGGCGGGCAGCTCGTCAAGCGCGTCCTTGTTGATGAGGACCGGCGACGGCGCGACCGTGCCCAGCGTCCATTCCGAGGCATGGCCGATGACCGAGTTCAGCCCCGCGCCCATCGCCCAGCACGTATCGGTGACGACGCCCTCGATCACGCCCTGCTCCAGCGCGGGAACGATCTCGGCGGCGGAGAGCGAAATGGCCGAGGCGCCGAGCTGCCCGGCGATGAGCCCGGTGCCGCGATTGTTGACGCGCAGCTTGCGGCCGTTCCACTCCTCGATCGTCGTGATCGGCACGGTCGAGAACAGCACCTGCCGGCAGAACGCGGTCTCCATCACGTCGATCGCGTTGTACTTGGTCTCGTACATGTCGCGCACCATGGCGCCGTATTCGCCGGCATTCAGCGCCATCAGCGCGTCGTAGCTTTCCGACACGCCCGGAAGGAAAGGCACGACGAGGATCGGGTCGGTGGCGGTGTAGTAGCCGGTCAGCGGCATCGACATCTCGACCAGCCCGTCGCGCACGGATTCCAGAAGCCGGTTGCCGGCGACCAGCGAGGAATTGGCGGTCACCTTGATCGCGCCGTCGGTCGCAGCCTCGATGCGCTGGGGAAGCGTCTCGACCAGGTCGTTGTAATGCGTGCCCGGCATCGACATGTAGGCCAGGGTCCATTGATGCTCCTGCGCGCCGGCCGCGCCGGTCGTCAGGCCGGCGGCGAGGACGCCGCACAGGAAAAGGGAACGTGTCGCGCGCATGGGTTTCCTCCGATGATAGATGTCCAGTCCCGCCGCCAGTATGCGAATGGCCGGCCGGAATGCTTGCGCCAGCGTCCACCCGCTTTCCTGAACCCGTCCACGGCTGCGGAGCGCGCGAGGCGCGGCCTGGCGTTGCCCGGCGGGGCCGCCTGACATAATGTCGCCGGATGGTCGAACCGTCATTCATCTCCGCCCTGCCTGTCAGCCGCATGCCTCTCATCGGGGAGACCGTGGGGATGGGCGCGCATGAGGCCGAAGAGCACTGGAAAGGGCTGTTCAGCACGGTCTGGGGCCGGGTCAGCGTCCGCCAGGTCGGGGAAAGCCCGGTTTCCGGGCGGCTGCGGTCGCGGCGCGTGGGCGCGCTGACCTTCAACCACGTCCGGTTCGGCAACCAGCGGTTCGAGCGGCAGCAGGCCGAAACCCGCGCGACCGGGGAGCCGTTCTTCGCGCTCACCTTTCCCTGCCACGGCGCCGCGCGCTGCCGGATCGGCGACCAGAACGGGCATCTGCTGCCGAACCGGGTCTACCTGCTCAACAACGACGTCGACGCGGCCTTCGAGACCGATTCGGACTATCTCAGCTTCAACGTCCGAATCCCGGCCGACATGATCTACGGCTATTTCGGCCGCGAGGTCAGGATGATCGACCGCGTGGTCTCGCGCGACGACCCGGTCTTCCGCGTCCTCGAGAAGGTCATCGTCGAGATGGTCGGGGCCGGCGACCGCTTCACGGTGCGGGAAGCGGACTTCATGACCGCGCAGCTCGTCGGGCTGGCGACCTTCTACCTCCAGAACAGCGGCAGGGCGCCGACGCTCGACCTCACCTGCGACGCCGCGCGCTCGCGGATACTGCGCTTCATCGACGGCAACTACATGCACGACCTGACCCCCATGGGAATCGCGCGCCAGTGCGGCGTCTCGCGCAGCTATCTCTACAAGTTGTTTTCCGACGGGCCGCCGATCATGGAGCGGGTCAGGCGCAGGCGGCTGCGCGCCGCGCGCGAGATGATCGAGCGCGGCGGCGGCATGTCGATCACCGACATCGCGATGAATTGCGGCTTCTCGTCGTCGAGCGAGCTGTCGCGGCAGTTCCGGGCCGAATACGGCGTCGCTCCTCGCGACTTCGCCCGCCGGGCGCGGATAGCCTGAAAGACGCCGCGCCCGGGCGTGCGAATCGTCAGCTTCCGGGGCGTGAACGAGCGATAAGATCGCGCCATCCGGGAATCTCCGCTTCGCGACGGGTAGGTGCCGGGGCGGCGGCGTGGTATGCGGCTTCCACACGGAGACCGCTTTGATGACGCCGACCGACGACGCAGCTCCCCTGCCGGAGACCATCCACCCCGCCCTCGCCTCCGCGCTCGCGGCCAGAGGCTACAGCCGGCTGACGCCGGTGCAGACGGCGATGGCGGGCGGAGGCCATGGCGATGCCGACCTTCTGGTCTCGGCGCAGACCGGGTCGGGCAAGACGGTGGCCTTCGGCATCGCCATCGCGGCGACGGTGCTGGGCGACGCCGCGCGTTTCGAGCCTGCCGGGCGGCCCCTCGGCCTAATCGTCGCGCCGACGCGTGAGCTCGCGATCCAGGTGCGGCGCGAGCTCGACTGGCTCTACGCAGAAACGGGGATCCAGATCGCCACATGCGTCGGCGGCATGGACATGCGCACCGAACGCCGGGCGCTGGAGCGCGGGGCCCATCTCGTCGTCGGCACGCCGGGCCGCCTGCGCGACCACATCACCCGCGGCGCGCTGGACCTCGGCGCCTTGCGGGCCGTGGTGCTGGACGAGGCCGACGAGATGCTCGATCTCGGCTTCCGCGACGATCTCGAATTCATCCTCGGCGCAGCGCCGGAGCGGCGGCGCACGCTGCTGTTCTCGGCGACGGTGCCGCGCGGCATCGCGGAGCTGGCCGCGACCTTCCAGAAGGACGCCGTGCGCATCGCGGCGACCGCCGCCAGCGAGCAGCATGCCGACATCGAATACCGGATGGTTCTGGTGCGGCGCGACGAGCGCGAGCACGCCGTCATCAACACGCTGCTCGATTCCGACAGCGCCAGCGCGCTGGTGTTCTGCCACACGCGCGAGGCGGTGCGGCACCTGACGGCGCGGCTGGCCAATCGCGGTTTTTCGGTCGTCTCGCTTTCGGGCGAGATGGCGCAGTCGGAGCGGTCGAACGCGCTCCAGTCGATGCGCGACGGGCGCGCCCGCGTCTGCGTCGCCACCGACGTGGCGGCGCGGGGCATCGACCTGCCGAACCTCGATCTGGTGATCCACGCCGACGTGCCGAGCAACCCGGCCACCCTGCTCCACCGCTCCGGCCGCACGGGCCGCGCAGGACGCAAGGGGGTGTGCGTGCTGATCGTGCCCGAAAACCGGCGCGGCGCGGCCCAGCGCGTGCTGGCGCTGGCCAAGCTGACAGCCACGTCGCGCGCCGCGCCCGGCATCGCCGAGATCGAGGCGCGCTATCGCCGGCAGATCCTCGATGCGGCCGTCTCCGCCGCCGAACCGGACGAGACCGAAGCCGCCTTCGCGGCGGAGCTGCTCGCCAGCGCCGGCCCCGAGCGCATCGCGGTCGCCTTCCTGCGCCAGCAGCTTTCGGCCCGCCCGGTGCCGGAGGACCTCGTTCCGCTGCCGGTCGCGGAGATGGAAGCAAGAAAGCCAAGACGCGACAGGGGAAGCGAGGACGAGCGCGCCCCGCGCAAGCCGGACATGGAGGGCGGCGTCTGGTTCACGTTGTCGCTCGGCCGCAAGCAGCGCGCCGACCCGAAATGGCTGCTGCCGATGATCTGCAAGGCCGGCGGCGTGACCAAGCGCGATGTGGGCTCGATCAGGATCGACGACGCGGAAACCCGGTTCGAGATCGCTGCCGACAAGGCGGCCGGCTTTGCCGAGCAGATCGA
>DAOMOI010000007.1:18191-22702 GCA_035444225.1 Aquamicrobium sp.
CGGGCGGCCTCGAAAGGGGAATCGTCATCGCCCCGGCCGCAACGGCGCGCGGAACCTCGTGGCAGAAGCCGGGCAAGGGCGCGAAGCCGGCGAAGAAGAAGGCGCATCGCGGCAAGGCCGCGCCGGCGGACCATGGCCCCGCCCGCAAGCACAAGGGCAAGGTCCAAGGTAGCGGCAAGGGAAAGGGCAAGCCGAAGCGGCCGGATGGCCTATGATCGGCGCTTTTGCCGCGATGCTGTCTCGGGTTTCGTCCTGATCCGCAAGGTGCCGCCTTCCGGGTGCTCGATCTCGAAGGCGTTCGTCTTGCGCACGAGGTCGCTCAG
The DNA here is from genome assembly GCA_035444225.1 of Aquamicrobium sp. GTDB lineage: Bacteria > Pseudomonadota > Alphaproteobacteria > Rhizobiales > Rhizobiaceae > Aerobium. Next base: position 18,515 of record DAOMOI010000007.1, read on the forward strand.
CTTGCGGAACCCGAAGGTGCGCGGGTCGAAGTCTGAGGCGAGATTGGCAAGCTGGGTGCCGACGGCGCCAAGCGGCACCCAGCCGTCCTCGCTCTCCATCTGCTCGATCACCTTCCTGATGATCGGCACGGCCGCGGAGGGCTGCTGCAAGGGTTTCGCGCCCGGCGCGGCTTCCGGCTCGTTCGCGGCCGCGGAAGGCAGCAGGTTCTCGGTATAGACGAAACGGCGGCAGGCCTGGCGGAAGCTCTCCGGCGTCTTCTGCTCGCCGAAGCCGAAGACGTCGATGCCCTGCTCGCGGATGCGGGCGGCCAGCCGGGTGAAATCGCTGTCGGACGAAACCAGGCAGAAGCCGTCGAAGCGCCCGCTGTGCAGCAGGTCCATCGCGTCGATGACCAGCGTGATGTCGGAGGCGTTCTTGCCGGTCGTATAGGCGAATTGCTGGTGCGGAATGATCGCGTGCTTCGACAGCACCTCGGCCCACGCCCTGGAGCGGGTGCTGGAGAAGTCGCCATAGATGCGGCGCACGCTCGCCTCGCCGATCTTGGCGATTTCCTCGAACAGGCCGTCGGCGATCCTGGCCGAGGCGTTGTCGGCGTCGATGAGGACGGCAAGCCGCGGCGAACGAGGCTCGGATACCATCACCGGCTCCCCCTCATGCCGACCTCTGCTCCGGCTCGGCGAACCCCGCCTCCTGCCGCAGCCCGGCCGCGACCACCGACACCCGGAACCGTCCTTCCAGCGCATGGTCGAAGATGGCGCCGACGATGATGTCGGCGTCGGCGTCGACTTCCTCGCGGATGCGGGTCGCGGCCTCGTCGACCTCGAACAGCGTCATGTCCGGCCCGCCCGAGATCGAGACGAGGACGCCTCTCGCGCCGCCCATCGAGGCCTCGTCGAGAAGCGGATTGGCGATCGCCGCTTCCGCCGCATTGCGGGCGCGGCCCTCGCCCGTGGCCTCGCCGGTGCCCATCATCGCCCGGCCCATGTCGCGCATCACCGAGCGGACGTCGGCGAAGTCGAGATTGATCAGCCCTTCCTTGACGATCAGATCGGTGATGCAGCCGACGCCGGCATAGAGCACGCGATCGGCCATGGCGAAGGCGTCGGCGAAGGTCGTCTTGGCGTCGGCGACGCGGAACAGGTTCTGGTTCGGGATCACGATGACCGTGTCGGCGCATTGGCGCAGCCGCTCGATGCCCTGCTCGGCCGAGCGCATGCGGCGCGTGCCCTCGAAGGCGAACGGCTTGGTGACGACGGCGACGGTGAGGATGCCGGCCCGGCGCGCGGCCTCGGCAATGACGGGGGCCGCGCCCGTGCCCGTGCCGCCGCCCATGCCGGAGGTGACGAAGCACATATGCATTCCGGCCAGATGATCCATGATCTCGTCGAGCGATTCCTCGGCGGCGGCGCGGCCGATTTCAGGCAGCGAGCCCGCGCCGAGGCCCTCGGTGGTCAAGGCTCCGAGCTGGATGCGGCGCGGCGATTTCGACATGGCCAGCGCCTGGGCGTCGGTATTGGCGGCGATGAACTCCACGCCCTGCAGGCGCTGGTCGATCATGTTGTTGACGGCGTTGCCGCCACCGCCGCCGACACCGATCACGGCAATCCTCGGCTTGAGTTCGACAATGCTCGGTTTGGCGGTCATACCCATTCTCCAGAAGCCGGCCCGCAAGTCGGAATATCGGGCCGGAATGTCAGGCCGTCCCGTGGACGGCGACATTCGAATCAAGGCCACACCCGCCCGCCGACAAAGGACCAGAGCCGGCCGGCTTACGCAAGCGCAAGCTGCCGCCACCTTGTGTCATGATCATGCCCGGCGGCGGGTCGCGCCACGATCCGGCCGCAAGCGCGAGGCCGCCTCACGGGAAGACGACGGGCCTTGCGCCCCGTCAGGCCTTCACCACGTTGGCGGCCGTCAGGCCGTTGCGCGCGCAGACGTTGCGGGTGTCGATCACCAGCCTGGCGTTCTCCACCACCAGCCGGTAATCGACCGCATCGTGGTCGGTGGCGATCACCACCGCGTCATAGCCCGCGACCTCCGCCGCCGTCAGCGGGGCCGAGCGCCGGCCGGCCAAGGCGGCGTGCTCGCGCGTCATCGGGATCTCAGGGATGTGCGGGTCGTGATAGAAGGTGCGGGCGCCGCGCTCCTCGATCATCTCGATCAGCCGCAGCGACGGGCTTTCGCGCATGTCGTCGACGTTCTTCTTGTAGGCGACGCCAAGCACCAGAATCCGCGCGCCGTTCAGGCCGCGCTTCAGCCGCTCGTCCATCGCGCGCGCCAGCCGGTCGACCACGCGCCGCGGCATGGCGGTGTTGATCTCGCCCGCAAGCTCGACGAAGCGGGTGGAAATCTCGTATTCGCGCGCCTTCCACGTCAGGTAGAACGGGTCGATCGGGATGCAGTGACCGCCGAGGCCGGGGCCCGGATAGAACGGCATGAAGCCGAAGGGCTTGGTCTTGGCCGCGTCGATCACCTCCCACACGTCGATGCCCATCGCCTCGTAGACGACCTTCAGCTCGTTGACGAGGGCGATGTTGACGGCGCGGAAGATGTTCTCGGTCAGCTTCACGGCTTCCGCCGTCGCCGCCGACGACACCGGCACGGTGCGCGTCACCAGCGCGCCGTAGAGCCCGTCGGCCAGCGCCAGCGCCTGCGGCCCGTCGCCACCGACGACCTTGGGGATGGTCGAGGTGCCGAAATCGGGATTGCCCGGATCCTCGCGCTCGGGCGAGAAGGCGAGGAAGAAGTCGCGGCCGCTTCTCAGGCCCCCCTCCTCGAGAATGGGCTTGAGCACCTCGTCGGTGGTTCCGGGATAGGTGGTCGATTCCAGCACGACGAGCTGGCCCGGCCGCAGGTGTTTGGCGACCGCGTTCGCGGTGGCGGTGACGAAGGAAAGATCGGGCTCGCGATGGCGCGTCAGCGGCGTCGGCACGCAGATGAGGATGGCGTCGGCTTCCGCCAGACGGGCGAAATCGGCGGTCGCCTCGAACAGGCTCTTCTCGATCGCGCCGAAGATCAGCGCCCCGTCGATATGCTTGATCACGGTCTCGCCGGCATTGATCCGCTCGACGCGGCCGGCGTCGATGTCGAAGCCGAGAACCTTGAAGCCGGCATTGGCCGCCGTGACCGCGAGCGGCAGACCGACATAGCCTAGCCCGATGATGCCGACCGTGGCGGTGCGCGCCTCTATCGCCTGGCGCAGGTTCTCGAAGGCGCCGCCTGCGCCCTCATTGCCGTTCGCCGGGCCGTCTGCCGCTTCCTTAAGCATCGTCGCCAGTTCCTTCGTGCTGTTGTGGGGGTTGCAAATAAACGCCGGCGATACCGGGCGCAAGTCTTTCGCGGGCCGCTTCTGCCTCGCGCCTGCCCCGCTCAGGCCCGCGGACCGGGCCATTCGGCAGAGAGGACGCAATCGCGCGGCCCGCGCTTGCCCTCGAGCTTGAGGGTGCCGTCGACGATCGCGCCCTTCAGGGAAAGCTGCTTCACGCCGCCCGCGCCCTCGACATAGTGCCCGGTCATGGTGACTGTTCCATCCGTGACCGCGCCGGTCCACAGGTCGTAGCGTTCCTTCCGCGCCTGCCAGTCGCCGTGCCGATAGACGATCTCGCCGTTCTCGAACCGCAATTTCACATCGCGCTCCATCGGCTTGCCCTGACCAAGGGCACCGCACGTCAGGTGCGCGGAAATGGTGTGCGTGTTGTCTTTGTTCTTCCCCGCTGCGATGACCGGCTCGGCCAAACCGGGAACCGGCAGACCCGCCTTCCGCGCCAGATACGGAGCGAGCGCCGTCGTATACGTCGCGGTCAGGTGGTGTTTGTCACGCCAGACGATCATGTTGCCGACAACGGTTTCGCAGGTTTGCGGCCCGCATATCCCATCCGTCATATCAACGACGTCCACGCGGTCCAGCGTGCTTGCCGCGTGGGCGAAGATGTCACTCGCCTCCACCTCCGAGCGCGGGGCTTCGCAATCTTCTGGCTTGCCCGACGCCAGACAATCACCGGGCTGGAATGGCATCCACGGCGTGTCGCGGATGGGAACCACCCTGACTCCGGCTTCCGACAGCTCCCGCCAGACGCTGCGCAGCCCCTCGGCCATGGCCTCGCGCTCGACATAGCCGTAGCGGGATTGGCTCACGAACATCAGGTCGGGACGAAGCCTCTTGATCTCGGCGATCACGTTCTCCCGCC
>DAOMOI010000008.1:0-231 GCA_035444225.1 Aquamicrobium sp.
CGCATCGCCACGGCGCTCGTCCTGCTCGCCGGCCTCGGCATGGCCGCCTTCGCGACCTGGGCGGTGACGCTCCAGACGCTCGCCTCCTACCAGCGCGGCTCGGTATCCTACGGCATCGTCCCCATTCCGCTGTGGCTGCCGCAGGCGGTGATGACCGCCGGCATCCTCCTCTTCACCATCGCGCTGCTCGACGAGCTCGTCGCGGTCCTGCACGGCGGCGAGGCCGAGTTC
>DAOMOI010000008.1:271-6639 GCA_035444225.1 Aquamicrobium sp.
GATATCGGCCTTCTTTCGCTCCTTCTCGCCGCCGTCCTGTTCGGGCTGCTCCTGTGCGGCCTTTGGGTCGGCTTCGCGCTGATGGCCGTCGGCCTTGTGGCGATGGAGATCGCGACCTCCGCGCCGGTCGGCTCGGTCCTGGCCCGCCGCGTCTGGGGGGCGATGAATTCGTGGGACCTGACCGCGCTGCCCATGTTCATCTGGATGGGCGAGATCCTGTTCCGGTCGCGGCTGTCGTCCGACATGTTCGAGGGGCTGGCGCCCTTCACCCGCCGGCTGCCCGGCCGGCTGCTTCACGTCAACGTCTTCGGCTGCGCGCTGTTCGCTTGCGTTTCCGGCTCTTCCGCCGCGACGACCGCGACGGTCGGGCGCATGTCGCTGCCGGAACTGAAGGCGCGCGGCTACGACGACCGGCTCGCCATCGGCACGCTGGCCGGATCGGGCACGTTCGGCTTCCTGATCCCGCCCTCGATCATCATGATCGTCTACGGCGCGGCGACCGAGCAGTCGATCGCGCGCCTGTTCCTCGCCGGCGTCGGCCCCGGCATCCTGCTGGCCGCGCTGTTCTCGGCCTATGTGATGATCTGGGCGGCCGTGAACAAGGACCGGATGCCGCCGCCCGAGCCCGTCGCGGGCTGGGGCGAGAAGATGCGGGCGCTGACGCTGCTGCTGCCGACCGTGCTGCTGATCTTCTGCGTCATCGGCTCGATCTATGCCGGCTTCGCCTCGCCGACCGAGGCCGCCGTCATCGGCGTCGTCGGCGCGCTGGCGATCGCCTGGTTCTCGGGCGGGCTCAACCGGGAAAGCTTCGTCACCTCGCTGCGCGGCGCGGCGATCACCAACTGCATGATCGCCTTCATCCTCATGGGCGCGTCGTTCCTGACCGTGGCGATGGGCTATACCGGCATCCCGCGCATCCTCGCATCGTGGATCGGCGAGCAGGGCCTGTCGCACTACGCGCTGCTCGCGGTGCTGATGGTGTTCTTCATCGTGCTCGGCTGCTTCCTCGACGGCATCTCGATCGTGGTGCTGACCACCTCGATCATCCTGCCGATGGTGCTGGCCGCCGGCATCGACCCGATCTGGTTCGGCATCTTCCTCGTGCTCGCCGTCGAGATGAGCCAGATCACGCCGCCGGTGGGCTTCAACCTGTTCGTGATCCAGTCGATCACGGGAAGGAACATCTTCGAAATCGCGCTCTATGCGCTGCCCTTCTTCCTGCTGCTGGTGCTGGCCACCGCCGTGATCACCGTCTTTCCCGGGATCGCGCTGTGGCTGCCGGGCACGATGATGAGCAACTGACGCCCCTGCGCGCCCCGCCCGCGGGCGGGGCCGTCACCTCACCGTCATCGCGCGCGGCAGGTCCGACAGCACCTCGATGCCGGTCTCGGTGACGATCACCGTCTCCGAGGCGCCGACGGTGAAGTCGCCATAGCTGCGCAGCGTCGCCGGCAGGTGGAACACCATGCCCGGCTCCAGCGGCCGCTCGACGCCCGTGAACAGCGATAGAATCGCCCCTTCGCCCCAGTCGGGAGCGAAGGCGGCGCCGATCGAATAGCCGATCCGCTTGCGGAACGCGGCGGTGTAGCCGGCCGCGTCGATGACGCTTTGCGCCGCCTCGTGCGCCGCCGCGCAAGGAACGCCGGGGCGCATCGCGGCAAGGGCCGCGTCGAGCGCGCTGAGCGCCGTGTCCATCATGCGCCGCGCCTCGGCCGGCGGCGTGCCGATCCACGCCGCGCGCATCAGCGCCGCGTGGTAGCGGTCGTGGCTGGCGGCGAGCTCGAGGAAGACCGCGTCGCCGCTCTCCAGCCGCCGCCGCCGCCACGTCGCGTGGGGCACGCCCGAGCGCGGGCCGGACGACACCAGCGGCTCCATCGCCATCGCCTCCGAGCCGGCGGCGATGGCGGCCGCCATCATCGCGGCGGCAAGATCGTTCTCGCTGACCCCGGCGCGGCACGCTTCCAGCGCCGCGACCATCCCCGCCTGCGCATAGCCGGCCGCATGGCGGATGGCGGCAAGCTCGGCCGGCGACTTGACTGCGCGCAGCGCCTCCGTGAGCCCCGAGCCATCGACCAGCCGCACCCCGTCCAGCGCCGCCGCGATGCGTTCCCCCAATGCGAGGCTGACGAACCAGCCGTTGCGCTCGACGGCGAGGCTCTTCAGGCCGAGCCCGGCAACCAGCCGTCCAAGCACGGCGGCGGGATCCTCGCCGTCCTGCCAGGCGCGGATGTCGTCGAGCCAGGTCGAGGCGCGCGCGCCGGTCGTCTCCAGCTGGCGCACCAGCAGCACCGGCTCGCCCGAGGCGGGCACGACCAGCGCCTGGAACGCGAAATAGCCCGCGGTCTGGCGCCCGGTGGCCCAGAAGATGTTTTCCGGCCCGGTCAGCAGCAGCGCGTCGGCTCCGAGCGGCGCGAGCGCGCGCTGGATGCGCGCGATCCGGCCGGCGAACTCCGCGGCCGGGAACACGGCGTCCCGGGCGCGAAGCGGATCGGTCCGCGCCGGTGTGCGCGAGGTCTCAAACATCGTCTTTCCTCAGCGGTTGGACAGCGAGCCGAGCGTGCGCGCCCGCATGTTCTCGAAATGCAGCGACATCGCCGCGCGCGCGCCCTCGACATCGCCTTCGGCGATGGCGTCGATGACGGCGATGTGCTCCTTCGCCTGCTCGGCGAAATTGTCGTTGTTGCGTATAATGGTGCTGCGCTGGACGATGGCGCGCTGCTCGACCAGAAGGTCGGACAACAGCTCCAGCCGCGCGGCGACCGCCACGGCGCGGTGGAAGCGGTCGTCGTCGCGCCAGAATACCTCGAACGTCGCCTTGCCGTCGCCCAGATAGCGCATCATCGTCTCACGCGAGGCGAGAAGCTCGGGCGTGATGCCGAACCGGGCGGCGCGCGCCGCGGCCGACCGCTCCAGGATCTGGCGAAGCTGGACGATCTCCAGCAGCTGCTCGACATTGACCGCCCGCACCAGCAGCGCGCCGTTGGCCAGCCGGCCGATGACGTTCTCGCGCTCGAGCCGGGACAGGGCCGAGCGCAGCGGCGTGCGCGATATGCCCAGCCTGTCGGCGAGGTCGCGCTCCGACAGGATCGTGTCCTGCGCGATCCGGCCGGCGAGGATGTCGGCCTTGATGTCGCGATAGGCTGTTTGCGACAGGGTTTCCGCCGTCATGGCTCCTCCATCCCGACGATGGGCACCCCGACGACGGCGCGATGAACGGCCGCGACCGCGCGCGCGAGGTCGGCCTCGTCCATGCCCTCCTCCGGGCAATGGCTGCCGTTCTGGTTGCGGATGAAGACCATGACGCTGTCCCAGCCGGCGGCGGCGAAGGCGGCGGCGTCGTGGCCGCCGCCCGAAAGCATCCGCCGCGGGCGGTCGCCGAGGCGCGCCGCGCCGCTTGCGACCCAATCGGCCATCTCCCGCGAGAGGCCGGCAGGCTGGCTTCGGCTCTGGTCGCCCAGTTCGAAGCGGATGCCGGGGCGCTCGCGCTCGATCCGGGCGATCTCGGCCCGCAGCCTCGCGTCCGCCGCCTCGAGCGTCGCGACGTTCTCCGAGCGCAGGTCGAGGCAGAAGCCCACCTCGCCAGCGACCTTGGCCATCGCATGCGCCGGGCCGGCCGCATCGACCTTGCCGAAGGTGACGGTCAGGTCCGCGCCGGCGGCGAGCATTTCCTCCCACACGCGGTCCATCGCCATGATCAGGTCGGCCATGGCCACCACCGCGTCGGCGCGGCCAGCGCGCGGCGCGGCGCCCGAATGCGCCCAGGCGCCGTGGATGCGGGCGGCGCGATAGCGCAACCCGCCCCTGATCGCGGTGACGATCGCGTAAGCCTCGCCGGCGGCGTCGAGCACCGGGCCCTGCTCGATGTGGAACTCGAGAAAGCGGGCGGGCGCGGGAGGCGTCAAGCGCATCACCGCTTCCGGGTCGTAGCCCTGCTCGCGCATGTGGTCGGCGAGGCTGCGTCCGGTATCGGCGCGCCGCGCATCGAGATCGGCGGGGGCAAGACGGCCGAGCGCCGCCCGCGAACCGATATAGGAGACGGGGAACCACACGCTTTCCTCGGCGCGGGTGACGGTGACGACGATATCGGTCGGCGGCGTCACGCCGCCGTCGCGCAGCGCCGCCACCAGCGCCAGCGCGCCGGCCACGCCCGCCTGCCCGTCATAGCCGCCGCCCTGGCTGACGGTGTCGAGATGCGAGCCGGTGTAGAGCGCGGGCGCGGCCGCGTCGCGGCCCTTCATGCGGGCGAAGAGGTTGCCCGCCGCGTCACGGGTGACGTCGAGACCGAGCGCGCGCGCCTCGTCCTCGACGATGGCGTGGGCCCGGCTTTCGAGGTCGCTGTAGGACGGGCGGGTCCAGCCCGGCCCGCCCGCGGACAGCGCGTTGACCCGCGACAGGACGCGCGCGATCGTCTCGCCGATGACATGACTTGCGCGGTCCGCCGCCATCGTGTCGGTCGCGGTAACGGTCATGCGCAGGCTCCCTTCCATGCTTCCGGATTCAGCGCCGTCGCGGGCATCCGCCCGGACAGGGCCTCCACGACGTGCGCGGCCGCCGCCTCGGCCGTCCGGCGCAGCGCCTCCTCCGTCGTCCCGCCGAGATGCGGCGTGAAGATGACGTTTTCGAATGCCGCGAGCGGCCCGTGCGGCGCGTCGTGCGAATAGACGTCGAGCCCCGCCCCGCCGAGATGGCCCGAGGCGAGGGAGGCAAGCAGCGCCGCCTCGTCGACCAGCCCCGCCCGCGCGACGTTGACGAGGATCGCCCCCGGCTTCATCGCGGCGAAGGCGGAAGCGTCCATGAGGTTGCGTGTCTCCTTCCGCAGCGGCGTGTGCAGCGAGACCAGATCGGCCTCGGCAAGCCCGGCGGCAAGGCTCGCCACCCGTTCGTAACCGTTTGTGTCCGGCACGCGCGGCGAATGGACGAGGACGTGCATGCCCAGCGCCTTGTCCAGCATCAGGCCGACCTCGCGGCCGATGGCGCCCCAGCCGACGACGAGCGCGGTCTTGCCGGAGAACTCGGTGAAGCTGGCCGATTCGCGAAAACCCTCGCGCCCGCTCCTGACGGCGCGGTCGGCGGCGGGGATGCGGCGCGCCGCCGCGAGCGCGAGGCCGAGCGCGAGTTCCGCCACCGAGCGCGCATTCGCGCCCGGCGTGTTGGCGATGACGACGCCCTTGCGCGCGGCCGCTTCCTTGTCGATCGGGTCATGCCCGGTCCCGTGCACCACCACCGCGCGCAGGCGGTCGGCGGCGGCGAAGGCGCCGGCGTCGAGCCCGGCATTGCGGGTGATGACCGCCTCGCAGCCGGGGATGTGGCGCGCCACCGTCGCCATGTCCGGCGCCGGGCAGGCCACGGGCTCGATCCCGTGCCGCCGGAGCAGCGCGAGGCCGGCTTCGTGAATCGGCTGGATGATGAGGCACTTCATGGCTGGCGTCGCTGTCCGTTGGCTCAAGGGGTCACCGGCAGCCGCCGCATCCGTTCGAGCACGGCGTCGCGGGCATTTTCCAGGTGGCGCGTAAGAGCGGCGACGACCGCGTCGGCGTCGCCGGAGCGGACGGCGTCGAGGATGGCGAGGTGCTCCTCGCATCCCTTGACGAAGCGGTCGGGCACCTGGGTGTGGTCGAAGACGCAGGTGCGGCGATGCAGCGCCTCGATCGTCGCGGCGATCGTCCTGTTGCCGGCCTCCTGCGCCAGCATGTTGTGGAAATCCTTGTCGGTCCGCCACTGGGCGTCGTCGACTTCCGGCCCGGCCGCCATCAGCGCCCTGACGCGCGCGTCCATGGCGTCGACCTTCGCCGGCGGCAGCCGCACCGCCGCGCGGGCCGCGAAGGGCTCCAGCTCCAGCCGCAGGAAGAAGATCTCCTCCACCTCCGAGGCGCGCAGGCGGCGAACGCGGGTGAAGCGGCCTTCCGTCACCGCGAGGCCCTCGCTCTCGATGCGGTGGATGGCCTCGCGCACCGGCGTGCGCGACATGCCGAGCACCTCGCCGAGCGCGGCCTCGCGCAGCGCGTCGCCCGGCCGCAGCTGACCCTCGAAGATCATGCCGATGATGCGCCTGTGCGCCATGCGGGCAAGATTGGGCGTGCCGGTCAACCCGCGATCCCTCCATCCTGAGACAGCGGAACCTGTACGATCTCCTCAGGACAGAAGAAACCACCCACGAGGTCGCACGACAAAAGGTAATCGGAGCGCAGCGCCCCTTCCGGCTTCGCCACCAGATCGCCGAGCACGGCGCGCAGGTTGCGCCGGTGCGCCAGCCAGATCTCCTCGCCCTCCTCCCGGCCGACGACGGAAAAGCGCACCTCGCCGCCCACGGGCGTCTGCGCGAGCCGCGCAAGATCGGCGGAGGCGACCGTGGCGATCTTGGGATAGCC
>DAOMOI010000008.1:6668-22355 GCA_035444225.1 Aquamicrobium sp.
GGCAGGCCTGATCCCGGCACCTGGATCGAGCCCGGGACCGTGCCGTCCGAGACGATGTCGTGGCCGCGGGCGGCCGGCAGCTCGACGCCGCCGAGCACCATCGCCATGCGGTCGCGCTGCGGCGTGACCGTGAAGGGCTCCCGCGTCAGCCGGGCGACGATTTCGGGCGCGAAGTAATCGTCCTGCGGGCCGAGGATGAGCCGGATCGGGCCGTCGCCGCGGCCGATGGCCGCCGCGCGCGCCGGGTTCGCGGGCCGCAGGCACGGCCCCTCCGCCGCCTCCTCGCCCAGCGGCAGCACGTCGCCGGCCCGCAGCGCGCGACCCTCGACGCCGCCGAGGCCGCTGCGCAGATGGGTGGAGCGCGAGCCGAGCACCGGGGCGATGGCGATGCCGCCGGAGAACGCGACATAGCCCCAGACCGCGCCGCGGACGACGCCGACGGCGAGGGTTTCGCCCGGCCGCAGCCGGTGGCTCTCGCCGGGCGGCACCGTCCGGCCGTCGACGCGGATGTCGCACAGGCCTCCGGTCACGGCGAAGCGCAGCGGCCGCGTCGCCTTGAAACTGCCGCCCAGGCCGGCGAACTCCAGCGCCGCCGTGTCGGGCTCGTTGCCGCACAGCGCGTTGGCGAGCGCCATCGCGGCCATGTCGATCGGCCCGGCGGACGATACCCCGAGATGACGAAGACCAAAGCGGCCGGCGTCCTGCACGCTCAGCATCGGCCCGGCGGAAAGGACCTCGACGCTCATCGCGACGCCTCCCCCGCCGGCTCAGGCGAGATGAGCAGCTCGCCGGCCTCGGCGCGGGCGGAAAGGGCGGCGGCCTCGTCCGCGCCGATCGGGCGGAAGCGCAGGCGGTCGCCGGCGCGGAACAGGAACGGCTCGGCGCGCCCCGGATCGAAGGTGCGCACGGGCGTCCAGCCGACGAAGCGCCAGCCGGAAGGGCCGGCGACAGAATTGATGTTGCCCTGCTGGCCGCCGATGCCGACCGCGCCGGCGGGAATGTTCTGGCGCGGCTTCGGCAGGCGCGGCGTATGCAGGATCTCGGGCAGGCCGCCGAGATAGGCGAAGCCTGGTGCGAAGCCGATCATGTAGATGCGGTATTCCGCGCCCGAGTGCAGCGCCGCCACCTCGTCCGGCGACAGGCCCTTCATCGCCGCCAGCTCTTCGAGGTCCTGGCCGACCGCACCGCCGTAAAGGCACGGCACCGTCCACAGCCGCCCCTCGGCCCCGGCGCGCGCGGGATGCTCGTAGGCGGCGAGCAACTGCCTTTCCAGCTCCGCGCCCCGCACCTCCTCCGGCTCGTAGCGCACGAGCAGCGAGCGATAGGTCGGCACGATCTCCCGCACGCCGGGAAGCGCGCGCGCCTCCATCTCGGCGGCGAGCGCGATGATCCGCGCATTCGCCTCGGCGTCGACCGTCTCGCCGATCTGCAACACGAGGGCGCAATCGCCGCAGGGAAGGACGGTCGGGGTCATCGTCACTCGTGGTATCGGGTTGCGGCGGCCCGTCGGAGCCGCCGCGTCGGTCCTGCCGGCCTCGCCATCATCCGCCCCGCATCGTGTCGGGCAGGAAGCTGATGATGCCCGGGAAGAGCGCGATGATGAACACGAAGGCCGCCATGATGAAGAAGAACGGCATCGTCGCGCGGGTGATGCGCCCCATGCTGTCGCCCGTCAGCCGCTGGATCACGGTCAGGTTGAAGCCCACCGGCGGCGTGATCTGGGCCATCTCGACGACGATGACGATGAAGATGCCGAACCAGACCTTGTCGTATCCGGCCGCGAGCGCCAGCGGCAGCGTTATCGGCAGCGTCATCACGATGATCCCGAGCCCCTCCATCACCGTGCCGAGTATGACATAGAAGATCAGCAACACGAAGATCAGCATGACCGGAGACATGCCCCAGCTCTGGATTTCGCCGGCGATGTAGCGCGGCACGCTCAGATAGCCGAGAACGGTCGACAGGAACATCGCGCCGATCATGATGAGGCCGATCATGGCGCAGCTTTCGGCCGCCTGCCGGGCGGCATGCATCATCTTGCGCAGGTCGAGCGTGCGCTGGGCGAAGCCGATCGCCATCGAGCCGGCCACGCCGACGGCCGCCGCCTCCGTGGGCGACGCGATCCCGCCATACATCGAGCCCATGACGCCGAGGATCAGCAGGATCAGCGGGCCGAGATCCTTGAGCGCGACCAGCTTCTCCCACAGGGTGGTCTTGGGCGGCGGATCGCCCACCAGCGCCGGGTTAAGCCAGGCGCGCAGCCCCAGATAGCCCATATAGGACGCGGCCAGCAGGAAGCCGGGCACGATGCCGGCGATGAACAGCCGGACGATGGATTCCTCGGCCATCACGCCGTAGATGATCATGATGGTGGAGGGCGGGATCAGGAAGCCGAGCGTGCCGGCGCCGGCGAGGCTGCCCGTCACCAGGTCGCGGTTGTAGCCCCGGCCGATCAGCTCCTTGGCGGTGATGCGCCCCACCGTCGCCGTGGTGGCGGCCGACGAGCCGCACACGGAGGCGAAGAGCGTGCAGCCCATCACCGTCAGGTGGCTCAGCCGCCCCGGAACCCGCCTCAACCACGGCGACAGGCCGGTGAACAGCGCCTCCGCGATCCTGGTGCAGAACAGGATCTCGGCCATCAGGATGAACAGCGGCAGCGCCAGCAGCTCCGGCGAGACGACCGTGTTCCACGTCTGCTGCGCGATCAGCTTCAATGCCGGCATGCTCGGCCGGAACATTTCCAGAAGCCCGACCCCGGTTCCGATCAGGCCGACGCCGATCCACATGCCGGTGCCGAGCAGCAGCGTCATCAGCCCGAGAAGGGCGCCTATCGTCTTTCCCATCTCGCGCTCCTATTCCAGGCCCGGCCCGGTCGCCAGCGCCTCGCCGCGCGACAGCCGCAGCAACTGCGCCAGGCATTGCAGGGTCAGCAGCACCGCGCCGGCGGCAAGCGCGGCCTGCGGATAGACCAGCGGCACGCGGAAGGCCGTGGCCGCGGTCGAGCCGCGAAGCCCGGAAAGCCAGGCCATGTCGATCAGCGCCCAGCTGAACAGGACGCAGATGGCGAGACCGACGACGCAGGCGAACAGCTCCAGCACGCGCGCAGCGCCGCGTGGCACCACTTCGAGCAGCGCGGTGACGCGGACATGGCTTCCGCCCTTCAGCGCCGCGGCGCTCGCGAACAGGAAGCAGGCGCCCATCAGGTAGCCCGCCAGGTCCCACGAGAAGTGGAGCGAAACGCCGAGGACGTTCCGGGCGACGATCTCGCCGCCGATGGAAATGAAGATGCCCAGCAGGCTGAGCGCGCCGGCGACTCCGCCGAGTTCGGTCAGCCTGTCTATGGCCGCGATCACACGATGGAATCGCCGCGAGGCGGGAGGTGTCATGAGCGAAATCCGACTGGTGAGCGGACGCCCCGCCCCTCCCCGAAGAAAAACGGGAAGGAGGGAGAGGGAGGACGCCGCCGGGTTTCCGGCCGGCCGGCGGGACCTTTCCGCCGGCGTTCGACGATCAGGGCTTTCAGTCCCGCGCCGTGAGATAGGCGTCGATCACCGGCGCCGCGTCGGGCACCCGCGTCTTGAACTCCTCCCACAGGGGAAGCGCCTTCTCCAGCAGCGCCGCCTGCAATTCCGGCGACGGCGCGCTCACGTCCATGCCGTGCTCCTTGAGCGTGGCGATCTTCTTGGCGTCCTCGGCGCGGCTGTTCAGCCAGAACTGGCCTTCCAGGCGCGCGGCGACGTCCTCGATCGCGGCCTGCGTCTCGGGCTCCAGCGCGTTCCAGGCGTCGAGGTTGACCGAGACCATGTTGGACGAGGCCTGCCAGTTGAAGGTGCTCATGTTCTTGGTGAACTCCCAGAACGCGCCGTCCACGCCCGAGGAGGACGAGGTGGTCACGCCCTTGATCGTGCCGGCCGCGAGCGAGGGAACCACCTCGCCCCACGGCATCTGGATCGGCGTCGCGCCGAGCGCCTCGAAGAAGGCGGTGCCGTTGGCGTCGACGACGCGGATCGTCAGGCCCTTCATGTCGTCGAGCGTCTCGATCTTGTTGGGCGAGTAGACCGCCTGGCCGGGCCAGGGCACCATGTACAGAACCTTCTGGTTCATGCTCTCGGCGATCTCTTCCAGCTTCGGCCGGTAGAATTTGTGCAGCAGCGCCAGCTCCGCCATGGTCGGGGCCATGAAGGGCAGCGTCTCGATGCCCAGCACCGGGGCCTCGCCGACCTGCTGGTTCAGCAGGATGTCGGCGATCGGCACGAGCCCGTCGCGCACGGCCGCCATGCCCTCGGGACCCTTGATGCCGAGCGCGCCGCCGGAATGGACGGTGATGACGACCTCGCCGTCGGTCGCTTCCTTGACGCCCTCGGCGAAGGCCATGGCGTTCTGGGTGTGGAAATTTCCTTCAGGCCAGACAATCGACATGTCCCAGGCCGTCTCGGCGGAAGCCGCCGTCGCCGCGAAGGCGAGCGCGCAGGTGGCGGTGAATGCGATGACATTTCCCATTTTCATGATCGTTCCTCTCATGATCGACGCCGGATCGAGACTGGCTGATTG
This sequence comes from Aquamicrobium sp., assembly GCA_035444225.1. Lineage (GTDB taxonomy): Bacteria > Pseudomonadota > Alphaproteobacteria > Rhizobiales > Rhizobiaceae > Aerobium. The sequence goes on from DAOMOI010000008.1 coordinate 11,220, forward strand.
TTCTTGAAATTTGGGTATACCAGCTGTATTCGATTTATGAGCTTCAAATTCGGCGCCTGTCAATCCTCTGAGGCGGGGTTGCCTGAACAAACCTGACAAGCTACTGAAAATAATGAAAATTATACCGCGGGAGGAAGCGGAATGAGAAAGAAGATCGACCTGAACTGCGACATGGGCGAGAGCTTCGGCGCCTATACGATCGGCGACGACGCCGCGATGCTGAAACTCGTCACCACGGCCAATGTCGCCTGCGGCTTTCATGCCGGCGACCCGGTCGTGATGCGCCGCACGATCAGGATGGCGAAGGAGAACGGCGTCGCCGTCGGCGCGCATCCGTCCTTCGCCGACCTCTACGGCTTCGGCCGCCGCCGCATATCCGGCGAGCGCCCCGAGGACCTCGAGACGCAGCTGATCTTCCAGATCGTCGCCATGCGCGGCATGTGCGAGCTGGAAGGCCATCCGATGACCCATGTGAAGACCCATGGCGCGCTCGGCAACATGGCCGCGGTCGATCCCGACCTCGCCGCGCTGTGCGCCCGCGCGATCCACGCGGTCGATCCGGGACTGACCTTCATCACCCTGCCCTATTCCGAGACCTACCGCGCGGCCGAGAATGCCGGCCTGCGCGTCGCCTGCGAGATCTACGCCGACCGCAGCTATACCGATCAGGGCGAGCTGACCCCGCGCAGCCAACCCGGCGCCGTCATCCACGACCCGAAACAGAGCCTCGATCAGGTGCTGGAAATGGTGCTCCACGGCCGCATCCCGACCACCGGCGGCCGGAAGCTGCCGGTCGAGGCGGAAACGCTCTGCGTCCATGGCGACACGCCGGGCGCAACGGAGATCGCGCGCGCCCTGCGCGCCGCGCTCGAGGAAAACGGCGTCGAGATCGCGCCATTCGCAAAGGCCTGAGGGAAAAGATCGTGACCAGGATCATCTACATCAACGGCGAGTGGCTGCCGGAACCGGACGCCAAGGTCTCCGTGTTCGACCGCGGCTTCCTCATGGCCGACGGTATCTACGAAGTGACCTGCGTGCTCGACGGCAAGCTGATCGACTATGCCGGCCATGCGGCGCGGCTCCATCGCTCGGCCCGCGAGCTCGGCATGACCGTGCCGCTCGACGAGGACGCGCTGCTTGCGGCCCATCGCGAGATCGTGGCGCGCAATCGCGTCGATCAGGGCATGGTCTATCTCCAGCTGACGCGCGGCGTCGCCGACCGCGATTTCGCCTATCCGCCGGCGGATACGCCGCCGACGCTGGTGCTGTTCACGCAGGCGAGGAACGTGCTGGAAAACCGCGCCGCCGAAGAAGGCATCGCCGTCGCGCTCCTGCCCGACCTGCGCTGGGGCCGGCGCGACATCAAGACCATCCAGCTCCTCTACCCCTCGATGGCCAAGATGGAGGCAAAGGCGCGCGGCGCCGACGACGCCTGGCTGGTCGAGGACGGCCACGTCACCGAAGCCAGCGCGGCAACCGCGCATATCGTCACCGCCGAGGGCGTGCTGGTGACGCGCGATCTTTCGCACGCGCTTCTGCCGGGCATCACCCGCGCCTCCGTGCTGGAGCTCGCGGCCGGCCACGGCGTCCGCATCGAGGAGCGCGCCTTCACGCCGGCCGAGGCGCTCGCCGCGCGCGAGGCCTTCATCACCTCGGCCACCAATTTCGTCGTGCCGGTGGTGCGGATCGACGGCACGGCCGTCGGCGACGGCAAGCCCGGCGCGCTGACGCATGACCTGCGCCGCCATTACATCGAAACGCGCCGCGCGGCGGCGATCTGAGGGGAGGAAGCCTTGGCCCGGAAAATCGACCGCGAGACCAGCGGCGTCTACATCATCGCCGCCACGCCGTTCACGGATGACGGCGCGCTCGACCATGACAGCCTGCGCCGTCTCGTCGATTTCTACGTCGGCCACGGCGTCAGCGGCCTGACCATCCTCGGCATGATGGGGGAGGCGAACAAGATGACGGCCGAGGAGCGCCGCGCCGTCATCGACACGGTCCTGGACCGCGCCGGCGACGTGCCGGTCGTGGTCGGCGTCTCCGATGCCGGCCTTCGCAACCTTACCGACCTCGCCCGTTACGCGATGGACCGCGGCGCCGCCGGCGTCATGGTCGCGCCCAATGCCGGCCCGGCGCGCGAGGACCGCATCGAGGCCTATTTCCACGCCGTCTGCGACGCGCTCGGCAACGACGTGCCGGTGGTGTTCCAGGACTTCCCGCTGTCGACCGGCCTGCCGGTGTCGCCCGGCCTGATCCGCCGCCTGTCGGAGGCGCGGTCGCAGATCGTCATGCTGAAGCACGAGGACTGGCCCGGCCTGACCAAGATCACGAAGCTGCGCCAGGACGAGGAGACGCCGGGCGTGGCGCGGCTGTCGATCCTCGTCGGCAATGGCGGGCTCTATCTGCCGCAGGAATTGCAGCGCGGGGCGGACGGCGCCATGACCGGCTTCGCCTACCCGGAAGCGCTGGTGCAGACGGTCGCGTTGCATCGCGCGGGCAAGGTGGACGAGGCCGAGGACCTGTTCGACCGCTATTTGCCGATCCTGCGCCACGAGCAGCAGCCCGGCTTCGGGCTGGCCTTGCGCAAATACGTGCTGATGCGGCGCGGCGCCATCGCTTCCGCCGCGACCCGCGCGCCGGGGCCCAAGCTCGCGCCGGTGGATGTCGCCGAGGTCGAGCGGCTGATGAAGCGGCTGGAGGCCCGGCTGGCCTGAGCCTTCCTTAGCCTGCGGCGGCGGCCCCGCCGCCGCACATCCTGACGAAGGCCCGGACCGCGGCGATCCGCGGGCCGGACCTGTTCCAGAGAACGCCGGTCTGGCGCACGCCGCCGGCGGGCAGGTGCAGTTTCTCCAGCCGCAACCCCTCCGGCCATGGCGGCGCCCAGTCGGGCACGATCGCCACGCCGATGCCCCGGTTCACCAGCGCCGCGATCGCGTCGAGCGCGTCCAGTTCCAGCCATTCGCGCACCGTCAGCGCGTGCTGGCGCAGATAGCGGTCGACGATCTGGCCGCCCCACTGGTTGCGGTCGTAGCGGATGAAGGGATGGCGCTGGATCGCGGCGTGGGGATCGCCCAGCTCCGTTCCCTCCGGCGCGATCAGCACCAGCGGCTCCTGCCTGAGCGTGAGCCAGCCGGTCGATTTCGGCATCGGGAATGGCGGACACACGATCAGCGCGGCATCGAGGTCGCCGGCCAGCACGCCGTGATAGAGATCGACCGAGGAATCGGGCCGGATGAAATATTCGATCCGGGGATAGCGCCGGCTCAGCCGCGCGATGATGTCGGGCAGGAGCCCGGTCAGCGCCGTCGCCGTCGCGCCGAGGCGCAGCTGGCCGGCCGGCTCGTCATTGGCGGCGATGGCGCGCAGGTCGCGCGCGCCTTCGATCAGCTGCCGCGCATGGCGCAGCACCGCCAGCCCCGAAGCGGTCGGCCGCACCGTGCGCCCCACCCGCGTCACCAGCGAATGGCCGAGATCCTGCTCCAGCGTGCGCAGCCGCTGCGCCAGCGCCGCCGGTGTGAGGTTCAGCCGGCGCGCGGCCTCGGCGATCGAGCCGCAATCCGCCACCACGACGAAGCTTTCCAGGAACCGGATATCCATAGAGAAGTTTTTCTATCTTCTGAAACTGTAAAAGACCAGATTTTATCGCTTCTGTCGCGGGCATAAAGTCGCGGTCGCGAGTTCCGGCCAGCTGGCCGCGCAACCGCCTTTCCGTGCATCCGCCTTTTTCCGGGGACCAGCCAGCATGTCGATCGAAGCCAAATTCAGGAAACTGGGCACGGACAACGCGCCCGGTCAGGAAGTGCGCCAGCAGACGGCGGACATCGAAAGCCGGCTGCGCGGCGAGGCCATCGCCGGCCGTCCCGTCGACTTCTCGCATGGCGATGTCGATGCGCATGAGCCGACCCCCGGCTCGTTCGAGCTGTTTTCGGCCGGCGTGGCCCTCGGTGGCGCGCAGGCCTACACCGAATACCGCGGCGACATCGCCATCCGCGAGCTGATCGGCGGCCGGCTCGCCGCCTTCACCGGCGCGCCGGTCGACGCCCGCGACGGCATGATCATCACGCCCGGCACGCAAGGCGCGCTCTTCCTCGCGGTCGCCGCCACCGTGACGCGCGGCGACAAGGTCGCCGTGGTCCAGCCCGACTATTTCGCCAACCGCAAGCTGGTCGAGTTCTTCGAGGGCGAGATGGTCCCGGTCCAGCTCGACTACGTCAACGCCGACGAGAGCCGCGCCGGCCTCGACCTGACCCAGCTCGAGGACGCCTTCAAGGCCGGGGCGAAGGTCTTCCTGTTCTCCAACCCGAACAATCCGGCCGGCGTCGTCTATTCCGCCGACGAGATCCGCCAGATCGCGGCGCTTGCCGGCAGATACGGCGCCACCGTCATCGCCGACCAGCTCTATTCGCGCCTGCTCTATACCGGCGTCACCTACACCCATCTGCGCGCCCAGGCCATCGACGCCGAGAACGTCGTCACCATCATGGGGCCGTCGAAGACGGAATCGCTCTCGGGCTACCGGCTCGGCGTCGCCTTCGGCTCGAAAGCCGTCATCGCGCGGATGGAGAAGCTGCAGGCCATCGTCAGCCTGCGCGCCGCCGGCTATTCGCAGGCCGTGCTGCGCAGCTGGTTCGACGAACGGGAAGGCTGGATGGAGGATCGCATCCGCCAGCATCAGGCGATCCGCGACGATTTGCTGAGGGTGCTGCGCGCCATCGACGGCGCCTTCGCCCGCACGCCGCAGGCGGGAAGCTACCTGTTCCCGCGCCTGCCCGCGCTTTCGGTCTCCCATGCCGATTTCGTCAAGATCCTGCGGCTTCAGGCCGGCGTGGTCGTCACCCCCGGCACCGAATTCAGCCCGCATGCCGGCGACAGCGTGCGGCTGAACTTCTCGCAGGACCACAAGGCCGCCGTCGCGGCGGTCGAGCGTCTGGCCGCGCTGGTCGAAAGGTATCGCGCGTGAGCATCGCCGCTCACGGCCAGCCGGTGCCGCAGGGCGACTACGTCCCCGCCAGGCGGCATGGCGGCCTGATCTTCACCTCGGGCATGACCCCGCGGCGCAACGGCGAACTTCTGTTCGCCGGCCCGGTGCGCGCCGCCGCGCCGGTGGAGGAGTATCGCGAGGCCGTGGTGCTCGCCTGCGCCAACGCGCTCGCCGCCGCGCGCGGCCTGCTCGGCGAGGGCGAGCGCATCGCCGCGATCCTGAGCATGACCGTCTACATCGCCGCCGAGCCCGGCTTCACCCTTCATTCGAAGCTCGCCGATTTCGCCTCGGCCCATCTTCGCTCCGAGCTGGGCGAGGGCGGGATCGGCAGCCGCGCCGCCGGCGGCGTGGCCACGCTTCCCGGCAACGCGCCGGTGGAAATCCAGATCGTCGCCGCGACTTGACGCGGCCCCGGCCGCAAAGGACCATGAGAGAGACATGACCGCCACACCCGAACAACGTCTTTCCTCGCGCCTTCAGGCCGTCAAGCCCTCGCCCACCATCGCCATGACCCGGCTTGCCGCCGAGCTGCGCCGCCAGGGCAAGGAGATCATCGGCCTGTCGCAGGGCGAGCCGGATTTCGACACGCCGGAACATATCAGGCAGGCCGCGAAGGCGGCGATCGACGCCGGCCAGACCCGCTACACCGATGTCGACGGCACGCCCGAGCTGAAGCAGGCGGTTGCCGCCAAGTTCAAGCGTGAGAATGGGCTCGACTACGGCCTCGACCAGATCAGCGTCGGCACCGGCGGCAAGCAGGTGCTCTACAACGCGCTTCTGGCCACGCTCGACGACGGCGACGAGGTCATCATCCCCGCGCCCTACTGGGTGTCCTATCCCGACATGGTGCGCCTTGCCGGCGGCGTGCCCGTCATCGTCTCCTGCCCCGAGGAAGATAATTTCCTGCTGACGGCGAAGGCGCTGCGCGCCGCGATCACGCCGCGCACCAAGTGGATCATCCTCAATTCGCCGTCCAACCCGACCGGCGCCGGCTATTCCGCCGCGCATCTGAAGACGCTGGCCGAGGTGCTGCTGGAGTTTCCGCGCGTCCTCGTCATGACCGACGACATGTACGAGCACATCCGCTACGACGGCTGGGAGTTCGCCACCATCGCGGCGGTCGAGCCGAAGCTCCTCGACCGGACCCTGACCTGCAACGGCGTGTCCAAGGCCTATTCGATGACCGGCTGGCGCATCGGCTTCGCCGGCGGCCCGGCCGACCTGATCAAGGCGATGGCGACGCTGCAATCGCAAAGCACGTCCAACCCGAGCTCGGTCAGCCAGGCCGCGGCGGTGGCGGCGCTGAACGGACCGATGGATTTTCTTGGCCAACGCAACGAGACCTTCCGCCGGCGGCGCGACCTCTGCCTCGACGCCTTCAATGCCATCGAGGGCCTGAGCTGCATCAGGCCGGTCGGCGCCTTCTACCTGTTCCCGTCCTGCGCCGGCATGATCGGCCGCCGCCGCCCCGACGGAAAGGTCATCGAAACCGACACCGATTTCGTCATGTGGCTGCTCGAGGAGGCCGGCGTCGCCGCCGTCCCGGGCAGCGCCTTCGGGCTCGCCCCCTATTTCAGGATCTCCTTCGCCACCGCGACCGAGCGGCTGGAGGCGGCCTGCGCCCGCATCCGGGCGGCTTGCGACAGGCTGTCTTGACAAACGAAATCAACCGGCAACGCTGACAAGGAACGGATTACGTGATGGATCTCGGCATCAGGGGAAAGACGGCACTGGTTCTCGGCGCGGGCGGCGGCCTCGGCGGCGCCATAGCGCAGGCGCTCGCGCGCGAGGGCGTCAAGGTCGCGGTCGGCAATCGCTCGCCCGAGGGCGCCGAGCGCACCGTCGCCGAAATCCGGGCCGCCGGCGGCGAGGCCATCCCGGTCGCCTGGGATCTCGGCGATCTCTCGCTGATCGAACCGTGCGTCGCCGAGGTCGAGAAGGCCTATGGCGCGATCGACATCCTGGTCAACAACACCGGCGGCCCGAAGCCCAGCCCCGTGGCCGGGCAGGACGCGGAGCTGTGGCAGGAAAGCTTCCGGTCGATGGTGGTTTCCGTGATCGCGCTGACGGATCGCGTCCTTCCCGGCATGCGCGCGCGCAAATGGGGCCGGATCATCACCTCGACCTCGTCGGGCGTGGTCGCGCCGATCCCCAATCTGGGCCTGTCAAACACGCTGCGCGCCTCGCTTCTCGGCTGGTCGAAGACGCTGGCGCGCGAGGTCGGCCGCGACGGCATCACCGCCAACATCATCCTGCCCGGCCGCATCGCCACGCAGCGCATCACCTTCCTCGACAAGCAGAAGGCCGAGCGCGAGAACCGCAGCGTGGCCGAGGTGGCCGCCGAAAGCGTCGCGGCGATCCCCGTCGGCCGCTATGGCCAGCCCGAGGAATATGCCGACGCGGTGGCCTTTCTCGCCAGCGCGCGCGCGGCCTACATCACCGGCAGCACCATCCGCGTGGATGGCGGCCTGATCGCCAGCATCTGAACCGGCTTCCCGAGGAGACAACCATGACCGTCGACACCAAGAATGACCGGGCGCTGATCGAGGCCCTGTCGGGCGTGACCACCGCGACCCTGACCACCGTGCTGCTGAAGAAGGGGCTGCGCAACGTCTGGATGCGCGGCGCGGCACCGCTCAACCCCGGCCAGAAGCGCATCGTCGGCCGCGCCTTCACCCTGCGCTTCGTTCCCGCGCGCGAGGATCTGGCGACCCCGGCGAGCTGGTCCTCGCCGACCTCGACCCGCGCCGCGATCGAGGACATGCCCGAGGGCTGCATCGCCGTGGTCGACGCCATGGGCGTCACCGACGCCGGCATCTTCGGCGACATATTGTGCGCGCGCATGCACAAGCGCGGCGTCGCCGCGCTGGTGACGGACGGCGTCGTGCGCGACGCCGCCGGCGTGCGCGCCACCGGCCTGCCGGTGTGGTGCGACGGCGTCGCCGCGCCGCCCTCCGTGGCCGGCCTCACCTTCGTCGGCTGGCAGGAGCCCGTCGCCTGCGGCGGCGTCGCCGTCTTCCCCGGCGACATGGTCGTGGTCGACGACGACGGCGCGGTGCTCATCCCCGCCGATCTGGTCGAGGCGGTGACCGAGGAGGCGATCGAGCAGGAGCGGCTTGAAGGCTGGATCATGGACCAGGTCGACGCCGGCGTGTCGCTGCCTGGGCTCTATCCTCCGAACGAGGAGAACAAGACCCGCTACGCCGCCTTCAAGGCCGGCAAGTAACCTGAACCCGCGCGCGGCAAGGAAGACGACGATGAAGACCGGCAAGATCGCGCTCGTCACCCGCCTTTCGCCCGAGGGCGAGCGAATGTGGCTCGAACGGCTCTCCGCGGCGATGCCCGACGAGGAGATCCGGCCATTCGGCGCCCTCGCGCCGGACGAGCGCGCCGAGGTCGAGATCGCCATCGTCGCCAACCCCGATCCGGCCCATCTGGCGGAGCTTCCCGGCCTCGTCTGGGTGCACAGCCTGTGGGCCGGCGTCGAGCGGCTGGTCGCGGAGCTCGGCGACTTCCGCCCGCCCATCGTGCGGCTGGTCGATCCCGAGCTTGCCCGCACCATGGCCGAGGCGTCGCTGGCCTGGGTCTACTACCTCTTCCGCGACATGCCGCTCTATGCCGCGCAGCAGCGGGCCGCCCAATGGGTCCAGCACCCCTATCGCCGGCCGGACCGCACCACCGTGGGCGTGCTCGGGCTGGGCGAGCTGGGTTCGGCCGCGGCCGCGCGGCTGCGCGAGGCCGGCTTCAACGTCGTGGGCTGGAGCCGCAACCCCAAGGACCTGCCCGGCGTCGCCTGCCGTTCGGGCGAGGACGGGCTGGCCGAGACGCTCGCGGCGAGCGACATCCTGCTCTGCCTCTTGCCGCTGACCGGCGAGACCCGCAACCTCCTCGACGCCCGGCGGCTAGCGCTGCTGCCGCGCGGGGCCAAGCTCATCAACTTCGCCCGCGGCCCCATCATCGACACCGACGCGCTGACCGAGGCGCTGGATCGCGGCGCGCTCGGCCACGCTGTGCTCGACGTGTTCGAGGTCGAGCCGCTGCCGCCCGGCTCGCCGCTATGGAAGCATCCCGTCGTCACCGTGCTTCCCCACATCTCGGCCGCCACCGACCCGGAGACGGCGACCGCCATCGTCGCCGGCAACATCGCCGCCTACCGCGCCGACGGCACCCTGCCCGCCACCGTGGATCTGCGCCGGGGTTATTGATCACGCCCCGCGTTCCACCAGCCTGATCATCTCCTGCCCGAGGATTCCGGGCGGCCGGTCCTTCGACCAGACGATGCCCATCGAGCGCAGCGGATGGAAGCGCGCATCCGTGCATTCGAGCCCCACCATCCGGCCCGAGGCCAGCTCGTCGGCGAGGATGCTGTCGGTGCCGAAGCACCAGCCGAGGCCGGAGCAGACGAGGATCCGCACCAGCTCGATGTCGTTCGTCGTCCACAGGTCGGTGCTGAAGGTGCGGCCGACCCGCTCGGTGTCGATTTCCGGCCCGCCGACGAAGTAAAGCTGCCGTTCTCCGACGAAGGCGGCGGCGTCGAGCGGGCCCCGGAGTTTCGCCAGCCTGTGCGTGGCCGCGCAGTAGGGCCGCAACCTGATCTCGCCGAGATGGGTGCCGCGCATCCCCGACGGCACCGCCGAATAGAGCGAGAGCGCGAAATCGAACAGGCCCGTGCGCAGGTCGTCCCACAGCGTCGCCAGCGAGGCGGTGTAGAGCTGCACGCGCGTGCGCGGGTGCGTCCGGGCGAACTCGGACAGGGTCCGGGTCAGAAGGTCGCGCGGGAACAGCACGTCGACCAGTATCCTCAGCCGCGTCTCCTCGCCCGACACCAGCCCGCGCGCGTGCATGGAAAATCGGCTGGCGCTGTCGATCACCGCCCGCGCCTCGGCATAGAGCGCGCGGCCCCGCTCCGTCAGCTCGGGCCGCCGCGCCGCCCGGTGCAGCAGGGGAAAGCCGCAATGGGCCTCGATCTGGGCGATGGAATAGCTGACCGACGAGACCGCGCGGTTGAGCTTGCGCGCGGCCGCGGTGAAGCCGCCATTCTCGATGACCGCGACGAAAGCGGTCAGATGCTCTACGATATTGGGCGTCATTCGGATCTTTCGAACGAAACGGGTGAATTTTTTCGTATTTACCTTCAGTTCGACCCGTAGTTAAGTGGCTTTCGCAGGGTGGAGGAACCCGGCCAATAAAAGCATCCGGGGGAGGAGCAGATGCCCGTTAACGCGGAAGAGCATCCGCCGCAGCCGATTCTTGAGTGCCACGGCGTCAGCCGGTCCTTCGGCGGCGTGCAGGCGCTCAGCGACGTGTCGGTCAGCGTGATGCGCGGCGAGATTTTCGGCCTCGTCGGCCCCAACGGGTCCGGCAAGACCACGCTGGTTAACGCCATCACCGGCTTCTACCCGCCCCAGCGGGGCGACATCCTCTTCGAGGGCAAGTCGATCCGCGGCATGAAGCCCTTTCGCATCGCGAAGTCGGGCATCGCCCGCACCTTCCAGAACGTCGCCCTGTTCCGGGGCATGAGCGTGCTCGACAACATCCTGATGGGCCGGCACATCTACATGCGCCCCAACCCGCTCGCCTCGCTTTTCTATCCGTGGTGGGCCGGCCGCGAGGAGGTGGCGCACCGCAAGGAGGTCGAGGAGGTCATCGACCTGCTCCAGCTCGAAAGCGTGCGCGACGAGCATGTCGACGTGATCCCGCTCGGCATCCAGAAGCGCGTCGAGCTCGCCCGCGCCTTGAGCGCCAAGCCCCGCCTTCTGGTCCTCGACGAGCCGATGGCCGGCATGAACCAGGAAGAGAAGGAATATATGGTCCGCTTCATCCTGGATGCCCAGGAGCAGCTCGGCGTGACCGTGCTCATCATCGAGCACCACATGGACGTCGTCACCGCGATCTGCCATCGCGTCCTCGTCCTGAACAACGGCCAGTCCATCGCCATGGGCCCGGCCAAGGAGGCCATCGCCAACCCGGCCGTGGTCACGGCCTATATCGGGGGCGCGCGCGATGCAGCATAGTCCCGCCCCCCATTCCCCCGCCCCTCGCGACCATTCCGGCTGGCGGCCGGAAGACCACCTGATCGCCATCCTGCGCCGCAACGCCACCGAGCGCCCGCGCGCAGTGGCGATGCTCGACCGCGACCACGGCATCTGGCA
>DAOMOI010000009.1:0-12299 GCA_035444225.1 Aquamicrobium sp.
CGCTCGAAAAAGTCGCTCTACTCCGACGCGCTCGTCACCTTCGAGGACGATCGCGGCGCCTACGACCAGAAGGACGCCGAAGGCTTCATCCGCTTGAACGCGCTTCGCCTGCGCACGCTGGCCTCGCGCAAGCGCAACGGCTGATCCGTCGGCTGGAGCGGCGGAAGGCGTTCATCAGGACGCCCGCTGCTCCCGCCGCGCTATTCGTCGATCTCGGGTTCGACCAGCTTGGCGAGCTTGCGCAGGGAATCCTGCCAGCCGAGATAGCAGGCTTCGGGCGGGATCGCGTCGGGCACGCCGCGCTGCTCGATGTTCACCTCGGTGCCGACCGACACCGCCTTCAGCGTCACCGTCACCGTCATCTCGCCCGGCAGGCCGGGGTCGTCAAACCTGTCGGTGTAGACGAGGCGCTCGCCCGGAACGAGCTCGAGATAGGAGCCGAAGGAATGGCTGTTGCCGGTGGTGAAGTTGCGGAACGACATCCTGTGCCGGCCGCCGACCTTCGCATCCAGTTCGTGGACGGTGCAGAGAAAGCCGTACGGCGGAAGCCAGCTCGCGATCGCATCCGGTTCGACGAATGCGCGATAGACCTTGTCGGGCCGGGTGGCGATGACGCGATGCAGACGGATCGTGCCGGGCATGGGGTCCTCCCCGTGGTTCGGTTTCATCGGCGCCCGCTCGCCCCGCCGTTGCCCGATGCCTGTCGCCGCGATGATGGCGGCCATTCGTGTTCAAAAGACGTCACGAAGCGAACGCGATGAAAGGGCGGCCCCTTGTTGCGGGCCGCCGTCTCACGAGGCCTCGGCCTATTTGTCGATCTCGCGGGCCATGATGGCGATGGCCTGCTGGTAGACGCGGGCCGAGTTCCAGCCGGCGATGGCGCCCATATTGGCGTCGTAGCTGGCGCCCGGCTTCCAGCCATGGCTGCGCAGGAAGTTGGCCGTCGAGATCAGCGCCGTCTCGCGGTCGCGCAGGTTCTTGTTGCCGACGCCGTATTTGACGACGTTGCCGGGCAGGAACTGGGTGTGGCCGATCTCGCCATGCATGGCGCCGACGGAAGAAGCCGTCAGCGCGCCGCTGTCGACCAGCTTCAGCGCGGCGAGCGCGTGCGGACGGAAGAAGTCCGGGCGGCGGCAGTCATAGGCCAGCGTGACGATGGCCGAGACCGTGTTCTGCTTGCCCATATAGGAGCCGAAGCCGGTCTCCATGCCCCAGATGGCGAGCAGCACCCCGGGCGGCACGCCGTACTGGCGCTCGATCCGGTCGAACAGCGCCGCGTTCGACTTCTTCAGCGAGCGGCCCTTGGAGATGATCGTGGACGCGCCCCGGCGCTGCATGAAGGAATCGACCGAGCCACTGAACGCCTTCCTCACCGCGCGGTCGGCCTTGATCGTCGCCGAGGCGTATCGCGCGCCGGCCAGCGCCGAAAGCCCGCCACGGCCGACGCCGGCGGCCCTCGCCTCGTCGGCGAAAGCGGCCTTCCATGCCTCGAAGCCGCCGCCGTCCTTGCCGCATCTGGCGGCTTGCGCCGCGCCGCCTGAAAGAACGAGCGCGGCCAGCGTCGCCGCCAGAAACCCGCCCTTGAAACCTGCTGCCATTCCCATCTCCTCGTTGACCGATTCCGCCTTGCTGAAGCGGGATTCTGCCAAGCGCGCGACGCCTTGTCATCCCGCCTGACGAAAGATTGATCCGTGCTTCCGCTACAGAGGGATTTTGGCATGGGCAAGCCCTGCCGTCACAGGACCAGGCTTCGGCGACATTTCGAGCAGAGGAAACGAGCCCGCTTTCAGCGAGGCGGGCGCTCGGGAGCTTTCGCGGGCCGCGGCTCGGTCGAGGCGGTTTCGGGCTTTTCCGGGCCGCGATAGGAGGGCCGCCGATGGCAATCGCACCCGTCGTGCGGTCCGCGCAGCACCGCCTTGACGGCCTCGCCGACGGCCCAGCGCAGATCGTCGAACTTCATGCCGCCTGTCTTTCCCAGCTCGGGAACGGATCGGGCAGGTCGCGCCAGCGGCCGGGCATGAAATCCGTCTCCCTGACGAGACAGGCATCGAGCCCGGCGCGGATCGCGGCCTCGTCCATCGGGTCGCAGCCGATGAAGACGATCTCCTGGCGCCGGTCGCCCCAGACCGGATCGAGATAGGGGCGCATCGCGGCGCGCCATTCGGGATGGTCGGGCCATTGATGCTTCGGCACCGAGGCCCACCACAGGCCGCGCTTTCCGGTGCGTATCAATGCGCCGGCCTGGCTGATCTCGCCGACATGATGGGGCCGCGTGGCAAGCCAGAAGAAGCCCTTGGTGCGCACCACGCCCGGCCACGGCCGGTCGATGAACGCCTTGAGCTTCATCGGGTCGAACGGCCGCCGCGCGCGATAGACGAAGGAGCGGATGCCGTATTCCTCGGTCTCGGGCACGTGATCCCTGAAGCCGTTCAGTTCCTTGAACCAGAGGGGATGCTGTTCGGCCTTGTCGAAATCGAAGCGGCCGGTGTCGAGCACCTTGCCGAGATCCACGCGGCCGAAATCGGTCTCGATCAACTCGGCGTCCGGGTTGAGCGCGCGGACGATCTTGCGCGCGAGGTCGAGGTCGTGGGCCGGGGTGTCGGACACCTTGTTCATGACGATCACGTCGGCGAACTCGATCTGCTCGACCAGAAGATCGACCAGCGCCCGGTCGTCGGCCTCGCCGGCGATCTCGCCGCGGTCGCGCAGGAAATCCTGCGAGGAATAGTCCTTCAAGAGGTTGGCGGCGTCGACGACGGTGACCATGGTGTCGAGCCGGGCGACATCGGACAGGCTTTCGCCGTTCTCGTCGCGGAAATCGAAGGTGGCGGCGACCGGCAGTGGCTCGGCGATGCCGGTGCCCTCGATCAGCAGATAGTCGAAGCGGCCCTCCTGCGACAGCCGGCGCACCTCCTGCAGCAGATCGTCGCGCAGGGTGCAGCAGATGCAGCCATTGGTCATCTCGACCAGCTTCTCGTCGGTACGCGACAGGTCCGCGCCGCCGTCGCGCACCAGCGAGGCGTCGATGTTGACCTCGCTCATGTCGTTGACGATGACGGCGACGCGCCTTCCCTCGCGGTTGTTCAAGACGTGGTTGAGCAGCGTGGTCTTGCCGGCGCCGAGAAAGCCGGAAAGCACGGTGACGGGCAGGCGGCGGCGCGTGGCCTCAAAAGCTGGCATTCTTCCTCGCTGGCTTGCGTGGTTTCGGTCTCCGTTCTCTATGTAATGTTATTACATTTGTCAACGGAGGCGCAGCGAACCCCGGCCCGATGCGGCTTGACTCGGCCGCGTTTTTCCTGTCTAGAGCGGCCGAAGAATTCAGCGACGAGTGTGAACTCCGAGCCGCCGACCGGGACGCGTCTGACCACGAAGACGACGATCCCGGAGGTCAACATCCGGCAGCGCGATGCGCCCCCGGATGCTTTTCGGCTTTGGAGTTTTGCATCCGGCGGCTGAGCCATTACCTCTCTGACGACACGATCATGTCAGGGAACGGGAAAAGCGGATGTTTGAGAACCTTCAGGAACGCCTCGGTTCCATTCTGAACGGCCTGACCGGCCGCGGCGCGCTCTCCGAGGCCGATGTCTCGGCGGCATTGCGCGAGGTGCGGCGCGCGCTGATCGAGGCAGACGTCGCGCTCGAGGTCGTGCGCTCCTTCGTCGACAAGGTGCGCGAGAAGGCCGTCGGCGCCGAGGTGCTGAAGTCGATCAAGCCCGGCCAGATGGTGGTCAAGATCGTCCATGACGAGCTTGTCGCCATGCTCGGTGCCGAGGGCGAGACCATCGACCTCAACGCGCCGGCCCCGGTCGTGATCATGATGGTCGGCCTGCAGGGCTCGGGCAAGACCACCACCACCGCCAAGATCGCCAAGCGGCTGACCGACCGTCAGGGCAAGAAGGTCCTGATGGCCTCGCTCGACACGCGCCGTCCGGCCGCGCAGGAGCAGCTGCGCCAGCTCGGCGAGCAGACCGGCGTGGCCACGCTGCCGATCGTCGCCGGGCAGACCCCGGTCGAGATCGCGCGCCGCGCCGTGCAGGCCGGCAAGCTCGGCGGTCACGACGTCGTCATCCTCGACACCGCCGGCCGCACCCATATCGACGAGCCGCTGATGGCCGAGATGGCCGAGATCAAGGCCGCCTCGAACCCGCACGAGATCCTGCTCGTCGCCGATTCGCTGACCGGCCAGGACGCGGTCAACCTCGCGCGCAACTTCAACGAGCGCGTCGGCGTCACCGGCCTCGTCTTGACCCGCATGGACGGCGACGGGCGCGGGGGTGCCGCCCTTTCCATGCGCGCCGTCACCGGCCGCCCGGTCAAGCTGATCGGCACCGGCGAGAAGATGGACGCGCTGGAGGAGTTCCACCCCAAGCGCATCGCCGACCGCATCCTCGGCATGGGCGACATCGTCTCGCTCGTCGAGAAGGCCGCCGAAACCCTCGACGCGGAAAAGGCCGCGGCGATGGCGAAGAAGATGCAGTCGGGCAAGTTCGACCTGAACGACCTCGCCGACCAGCTTCGCCAGATGCAGAAGATGGGCGGCATGGGCGGCATCATGGGGCTGATGCCGGGCATGGGCAAGATGAAGGACCAGATGGCCGCCGCCGGCCTCGACGACAGGATGTTCGGCCGCCAGATCGCCATCATCCAGTCGATGACAAAGGCCGAGCGCGCCAATCCCGACCTGTTGAAGCACTCGCGCAAGAAGCGCATCGCCGCCGGCTCGGGCACCGACGCGGCGCAGATCAACAAGCTGTTGAAGATGCATCGCCAGATGGCCGACATGATGAAGGCCATGGGCGGCAAGGGCAAGGGCGGCGGCATGATGCGCGCGGCCATGGGCGGCCTCGCCTCGAAGATGGGGCTTGGCGGTCTCGGCGGCGGCGGCATGGGTGGCATGCCCGACCTGTCGCGGATGGACCCCAAGCAGCTCGAGGCGCTGAGGAAGCAGGCCGAGGCCGCCGGCCTCGGCGGCGGGCTGCCGCAGGGATTGCCGCAAGGGTTGCCCAAGGGCCTGCCGGGCGGCCTGCCCGGGCTCGGCGGCGGCCTTCCCGGCCTGCCCGGCTTGCCGAAGAAGAAGTGAGGGAGAGACGATGACGAACGAAGACGACGACGTCCGGCGCGCGCGGGTGCTGCTTGGCGATCTGCGCGCCTCGATCGACAATATCGACGCGGCCATCATCTACATGCTGGCCGAACGCTTTCGCTGCACCGAGACGGTGAGCCGGCTCAAGGCCGAGCACAAGCTGCCGCCGGCCGACCTGACGCGCGAGGCCGAGCAGATCGCGCGGCTGCGCCGGCTGGCCGAGGACGCCCGCTTCAACCCCGATTTCACCGAAAAATATCTCGGCTTCATCATCCCGCACGTCATCCGCCACCATGAGGCGGTTTCGGCGGGGGCGAAGGACGCCGATCTCGTCACCCGCCGGTCCTGACCGGCGACCAGGCAAACCCGAAAACACCGAACGCAAATTCCGACTGGAGAAAATAGAATGGCCCTGAAAATCCGCCTTGCCCGCGCCGGCTCCAAGAAGCGCCCCTACTACCACATCGTCGTCGCCGACGTGCGCAGCCCGCGCGACGGCCGCTTCATCGAGCAGCTCGGCGCGTGGAACCCGATGCTGCCCAAGGATGGCGAGCGCGTGAAGATCAACGAGGAGCGCGTCAAGCACTGGCTGTCGAACGGCGCGCTGCCGACCGACCGCGTCGCCCGCTTCCTCGCCGAGGCCGGCCTGACGACGCGCGAAGCCCGCTCGAACCCGAACAAGGGCGTGCCGGGCAAGAAGGCGCAGGAGCGCATCGCCGCTGCCAAGCAGGCCGAGAAAGACGCCGCCGCCAAGGCCGCCGAAGCGGCTGCCGCCGCTGCCGCGCCCGCCGAGGCCCCGGCCGAGGAAGAAGCCGCTTCCTGATCGGGCGGCAGGAACCGTCCGGTACGAAACGGCCCGGCGCTCTCGCGAGCGCCGGGCCTTTTTTCATCGGGATTCTGCAAAATCAGCGCGGCGGGGAGGCCGCGAGGCGCGCGCGGATGGCCGCGCGCCAGTCCTCGAGCAGCCGCCTGTCCTCCTTCGAGAACGCCGCCCGGCACTGAAGCGCCTCGAACGTATCGTCCGGATGGCAACGTTCATATTCGGCGCGCAACAGGTCGTCTTCCCGCTCCGCCACCATCGCTCGATCCCCCGACAGCCCACCGAAGGCGCGGGGTCCGCGCCTTCGCATCAAAGGCTCGCGCCTTACTGGCCGACCTGCTCGAACAGCTCGGCGAACACGGCCTTGGCCTTGCCCGGATGCTTGACCGTCTTGGCCTCCTCGGCGTTGACCGGCTCGCCGGCCACGATCAGCATGACCATGCCCATGGCATAGTGCGGGGTGCACTTGATGCCGTAGACGCCTTCCTTCTCGACGGTGAAGGTGACTTCCTGGTTGATCTTGCCCTTGAAGCCTTCGACGCCCTCGGGAAGCATGCCCTTGATCGACTGGGCGTCGTGGCCCTTGTCGGTGACGAGGAACTTGACCGTGTCGCCCGGCTCGACCTTCAGGAAGTCGGGCTCGAACACCATCGCGCCCTTCTCGCCCTTGTTCAGCATGTGAACTTCATGCTCGGCGGCGCTGGCGGCACCGGCCATGGCGATCGCCGCGGCAGCGGCCAGCATCAGCAGTTTCTTCATTTCTCTTCCTTCCGATCTCGTGGACGGTCTTTGCCGTTACCGCAAAGATACCTCCATCAAATATCTAAGATTTGCGCTGGCGCAAACAAAGGCTACAACGGTGCGCGCGGCGTTGCGCCGCACACGGCCTTCCGCCGGGGCCGCGGCAAGGAGGGGAACGGGAGGGGAAACGAAGCGTGCCGCTGCTGGACCGATCCGCGATAGAAGGCCTGCCACCCTTCGAGGGGCTGGGCCCGGCCGATCTCGACCAGGTGCTGCGGCAGGCCCACGCCGCGCGCCATGCCAAGGACAGCGCCATCTTCGAGCAGGACGAGCCGGCGGAGCATTTCTTCCTGCTGCTCGACGGCCATGTGCGGGTGGTGCGGATCACGCCGGAGGGCGAGCAGGTCATCTCGCGCTACGTCAATCCCGGCGAGATGTTCGGCCTTGCCGTGGCGATGGCGCGCCCCACCTACCCGGCGCGCGCCATCGCCGCCGTGGACTGCGTGGCGGTGGCGTGGCCGAACAGCGCCTTCGCCGAGCTCGCGCGCCGGTTTCCAAGCTTCGGCGCCGCCACCTACCGCACCATCGGCCGCTGGCTTCAGGACACCCATACGCGGATGCTGGAGCTGGTCACGGCGCAGGTCGAGCAGCGCGTGGCGCACGCGCTGCTCCGGCTGGCGCATCAGGCCGGCCGCAAGACACCGGAAGGGATAGAGATCGACTTTCCCATCACCCGCCAGGACATCGCCGAGATGACCGCGACGACGCTGCACACGGTGAGCAGGCTGATGAGCGCGTGGGAGGATAAAGGCATCGTCCTCGGCGGCCGGCAGAAGGTGATCATCGCCGACCCGCACGGGCTGATGCTGATCGCCGAGCAGCGCCCGCGCCACTAGAGCAATTCCAGGAAAAGTGTGAAGCACTTTTCCGTCCGGAATTGCGAAAACAAAGAGATAGCGCGTCCACGCCTCAATTGCCGCGATAGAGCAGCCAGTTCTTGATGAAATTGCCGCCCTTGAGCCCGGAGAAGCGGGTGGTGCGGTTGCGCCCGGCCGCCTTCGAGGCATAGAGCGCTTGGTCGGCCTTGCCGTAGAGGTCGTCGGGGCCTTGCGCCTGCGTTGCCATGCACAGGCCGAGCGACACGGTGACGGGGCCGTAATTGGTGCCGTTGGCGACGTTGACGAAGGGCGCCTCGAGCACGGCCTGGCGGATCTCCTCGGCGATGCGGAAGGTCGCGTCCTCGCCGCAGCCTTCGAGCACGATGGCGAACTCCTCGCCGCCGGCGCGGGCGACGAAGGCGTCGGCCTTGACCGTCGAGCGGATCAGGTTGGCGACGATCTGGAGGATGCGGTCGCCGACGGGGTGGCCGAAACGGTCGTTGACCGACTTGAAGCGGTCGATGTCGGCCAGGATCAGCGCGCTGAAGACGATGTTGCGGTTGTTGTCGTAGATCGCCGCCAGCGTCCTGTCGAAGGCGCGGCGGTTGGAAATCTGCGTCAGCGGGTCGGTATCGGCGAGGCGCTTGTATTCCTCGAGCTGCATCCTGACCGACTGCAACTCGTTCGACCTGCTGCCGATCGTGGAGACGGTCTCGCTCTGGCTGGCGAGCGAGGTGCGGGTCGCGGTCGCGGTGACGGAGACGATCTTTTCGAGGAACTCGCGCGACAGCGGCCGCGGGCTCGAAAGCCCGGTCGAGGTCTCGCCGAGGATCTTGCCGTAGGTCTCCATCGACGACCGCTCCTTCCTGAGCAGCGCGATGATCTCGCCGAGCTTGGAGGCGATCTGCGAATGGGCTTCCTCGACGGCGGCCTCGTTGCTGCGGCCGAGCAGACGGCAGGCGATCTCGTCGAGCTGCTTCTGCGTCGGGCGCGCGCCGAGCTCGGACAGCGCGTCGACGAGATCGCGCCGGCCGCCGGTCACCGCTTCGTAGAACAGTTCGTAATTGCGCGGCAGCGCGGCGACGCCGAGCTGGCGCATGGCCAGGACCACGCTCGCGGCGGCGTCCGGCCGGCTGGCCGGGGACTCTGGGCGCTCCGACGCCCGTGTCGCCTCTTCACCTGTGCTCACCCAGCCACCCCCACATGGTACGGGGGCGCAAGCAGCCGGGCGGGCGCCAATGGCTTTCCACGCCGGTTTGCTTCCCGCATCCCCGCCACGCGGAAGCATCATGGCCCCGCGCGTCCTCCGAAACTAACCTTAGGGCAATTAAACCCAGGTTAACCCACATCCCGATCCAGTTGTCGTGATATGAAATTCCCCGACCGATGTGAATAGAGGCGCCGGCCTTCGGCGCATGAGGGACGAATGCATCAGCCTCACAAATTCGTGAATGCCACTTTGCCGCCGCCATGGCCGGACAACGCTTCCAGTCCGGCAATCCCGAAAGGACAGTCCATGCTGCGCACCGCAATGCTCGTCGCGTCGGCGGCGCCGATCTTCCTTCTCGCCGCGGGCTGCGCGCAGGCCGTGGACAGGACCTTCGCCACCGAGGCCGGCGAAATCCATGTCGAGGCTTTCGCCGACGGGCTGTTCTATCCGTGGGCCATCGCCTTCCTGCCCGATGGCGACATGCTGGTGACCGAGCGGCCGGGCAATCTGCGCCACGTCTCGGCCACGGGCGCGCTCTCCGACCCGATCGCCGGCGTGCCGGAGGTCGACGTGCGCAACCAGGGCGGGCTGCTCGACGTGGCGCTCGATCCCGACTTCGCGTCGAACCGGCTCGTCTATCTCTCCTTCTCGGAGGCTGGAGAAGGCGGCAACAGCACTGCGGTGGCGCGCGGCCGGCTCAATGACGACATGAGCGCGCTGGAAGCGGTGGAGGTGATCTTCAGCCAGAAGCCGAAGGTCGACAGCACCGCTCATTTCGGCTCGCGGCTGGTGTTCGACCGGCAGGGCAACCTGTTCGTGACGATGGGCGATCGCAGCAACGCCGAGTTTCGCGACCAGGCGCAGAACCTCGGCTCGCATATCGGCACGATCGCCCGCATCCGCCCCGACGGCTCGGTGCCGGACGACAACCCCTTCGTCGGCCGCGACGACGCGCTGCCGGAAATCTACGCCTACGGCATCCGCAACTCGCAGGCGGCCGCGCTGCACCCCGAGACCGGCGAGTTGTGGGAGATCGAGCACGGACCGCGCGGCGGCGACGAGCTGAACGTGATCCGGCCGGGTGAGAATTACGGCTGGCCGATCGTCACGCTCGGCGTCGAATATTCCGGCTTCACCATCGGCGACGGGCTGAAGACCGCGCCCGGCATGGTCGACTCCATCTACAGCTGGACGCCGGTGATCGCGCCCTCGGGCATGCTGTTCTATTCCGGCGACGCATTCCCGGCGTGGCAGGGCGACCTTTTCGTCGGCGGGCTCGTCTCGAAGGCGCTGGTGCGGCTCGAGCTGGAGGGCGAGCGCGTCGTGCACGAGGAGCGGCTGCTGGAGCCGCTCGGCCTGCGCATCCGCGACGTCGTCCAGGGGCCGGACGGGGCGCTCTACGTCGCCACCGACGAGGACAAGGGCCAGATCCTGCGCATCGCGCCGGCGCAGTGAGGCGCGCCGCCGGGCATCAATGCGCGGCGACGGCCGCCTCGCGCCTGCGTTCGAGCCGGCCCTCGCGCATGACCAGCGGGCCCGGCCGGCCGAACAGATAGCCCTGGCCGACCTGGCAGCCGGCGGCCTTGAGCAGCGTGGCCTGGCTTTCCGTCTCCACGCCCTCGGCGATGGTGCGCACGCCCAGCGCCCGCGACAGGCCGACGATGGTGGAGACGACCGCGCCGGAATTGTTGTCCTTCTCCAGCCGGCGCACGAAGGACTGGTCGATCTTCAGCTTCTTGAACGGGAAATCGACCAGATAGGACAGGTTGGAATAGCCAGTGCCGAAATCGTCGACCGCGACCGAGATGCCCATCTGCGACAGCGCATCGAGGATGCGGCCGGCAAGCTCGCGGTCCTGCATCATCGCGGTCTCGGTGACCTCCAGTTCCAGCCGCCCGGGCGCGATGCCGGTGGAGGCGATGATGTCGCGCACCAGCGACAGGAAATCGCGCGCCATGAACTGGACCGGCGAGATGTTGACCGCCACCGCGCAGTCGGGCGGCAGCAGGCGCGCATCCTCGCACGCCTTGCGCAGCACCCATTCGCCCATCGGCACGATCATGCCGGTCTCCTCGGCGACGGGCACGAACTCGCCGGGCGGCACCATGCCGCGCTCGGGATGGCGCCAGCGCATCAGCGCCTCGTAGCCGACGACGCGGCCGGTCGAGAGATCGAGCTGGGGCTGATAGTGGACCTCGAAATCGCCGCGCCTGAAAGCGACGTGCAGCTCCGATTCGATCCATTGCCGGTATTCGGCCACCCTGCCCATCTCGGCGTGGAATGCCGACCAGTTGCCGACGCCTGAGGCTCGGGCGTGCTGGAGGGCGAGATTGGCGCGCCGCAGCAGCGCGGCGGGGTCGGTCCCGTCCTTGGGAATCGCGGCGACGCCCACCGATAGGTTGACCGATTGCAGGTGCGAGGGCAACTGATAGGGCTGGGCCAGCTTGTCGATCAGGGCGCCGAGGACGTCGTCCATCACGGTGATTCGCGGTGCGTCGGGCAGCAGCACCGCGAACTCGCCGGCATTGATGCGGCCGATCTCGGCATCGGCAGGCAGGATCTCTTTCAGCCGCGCGGCGAAGGCGACCACGAGCCGGTCGGCCTCGCCATAGCCGATATTGTCGTTGAGCTGCCTGAAACGGTCGATGTCGATGTCGAGCAGGAAGACAGGCTTGCCGGTGCGCGCGGTTTGCGCTGCGGCTTCGGCGATCCTGTCCGACATGGCGCCCCGCGAATAGAGGCCGGTCAGCTTGTCGAACTGGGTCTCGCGATAGACATAGGAGGCGGATTCGTCGACCCCGGCGAAGAACGACATCGCGGCCACGGACGCGGCGAGCGCGCACAGGGCGGCGATGATGCCGCCGGCGACCTCCACCGACAGCCCGGCGACGCCGCCGCCGAAGCCGGTCCTGATCGCCCACAGGCCGACCATGAAACCACCCAGGCCGGCGGCAGCGATGGTCGTCAGCCGGAAGATCCGGCTGCGCATCGGTGAATTGCCGCCTTCGCGCATGCCCAAGTCCTTAGCCCCCCGAGGACAGGCGTACAGGAAAGTTCTTAAAAATGGTTGCCGTCAATCCCGACAATCCACGTGGCCGATCTCCCGTGCCTCATCCTTCGTCGGTGCGCTTCAATTCGTCAAGCGTCGGCATCGAGACGATGTGATAGCCGGAATCGACATAGTGGATCTCGCCGGTGACCCCGGAAGCCAGGTCCGACAGGAGATAGAGCGCCGAGCGCCCGACCTCGTCGGCCGTGACCGTGCGCCGCAGCGGCGCGTTGCGCTGCTGGAACGAATACATCAGCCGCGCGTCGGCGATGCCGGCGCCGGCCAGCGTGCGCACCGGCCCGGCGGAAAGGCCGTTCACGCGGATGCCGCGCGGGCCGTAGTCGTTGGCGAGATAGCGCACACTCGCCTCCAGCCCCGCCTTGGCCACGCCCATGACGTTGTAGTTGGGCATGATGCGCACCGAGCCGGCATAGGTCAGCGTCACCATCGAGCCGCCCTCGCCCATCAGCGAGGCTGCCGCGCGCGCGACCTCGGTGAAGGAGAAGCAGGAGATGACC
>DAOMOI010000009.1:12309-21994 GCA_035444225.1 Aquamicrobium sp.
TGGTGCGGATGAAGTTCTCGCGGCTGGTATCGGCGTAGAGACCCTTCAATTCGTTGCGGTCGGAGAAGCCGACAGCATGGACGAGGAAGTCCATGCCGCCCCACTCCGACTTCAGCGCCGCGAAGGTGGCGTCGATGGTCGAGGCGTCCTCGACGTCGCAGGGCAGGACCAGCTTCGCGCCGACCTGCTCGGCGAGCGGCTTCACCCGGCGGCCGAAGGCCTCGCCCTGATAGGTGAAGGCAAGCTCCGCGCCCTGCCCGGCAAGCTGCTTCGCGATGCCCCAGGCAATGGAGTGGTCGTTGGCGACGCCCATGACGAGGCCGCGCTTGCCCTTCATCAATCCGCTCATCGATGCCGCCCTCAGCCCTGGTAGCGCTGGAACACCAGCGTCGCGTTGGTGCCGCCGAAGCCGAAGGAGTTGGAAAGCACCGTGTCGATCTTCGCGTTGTCGATGCGCTTGCGCACCACCGGCATGCCCTCGAATTCCGGGTCTAAATTCTCGATATGGGCGCTCTCGCCGATGAAGCGGTTCTGCATCATCAGGATGGAATAGATCGCTTCCTGCGCCCCGGCCGCACCAAGCGAATGACCGGTCAGCGACTTGGTCGAGGAGATCGCCGGAATGTCGTTGCCGAACACTTCACGCACCGCGCCCATCTCGCCCGAATCGCCCACCGGCGTCGAGGTGCCATGCGTGTTGATGTAATCGACCGGCTCCTTCACCGTGGAAAGCGCCTGCCGCATGCAGCGCACCGCGCCTTCGCCCGAAAGCGCCACCATGTCGTAACCGTCCGACGTCGCGCCGTAGCCGACGATCTCGGCATAGATCTTCGCGCCCCGCGCCTTCGCGTGCTCCAGTTCCTCCAGCACCAGCACGCCGGCGCCGCCGGCGATGACGAAGCCGTCGCGGTCGACGTCATAGGCGCGCGAGGCGACCGCCGGACGGTCGTTGAACTTGGACGACATCGCGCCCATGGCGTCGAACAGGTTCGACATGGTCCAGTCGAGATCCTCGTGGCCGCCGGCGAAGACGATGTCCTGCTTGCCCCACTGGATCAGCTCGTAGGCGTTGCCGATGCAATGCGCCGAGGTCGAGCAGGCCGAGGAGATCGAATAGTTGACGCCGTGGATCTTGAACCATGTGGCGAGCGTGGCCGAGGCCGTGGACGACATCGCCTTGGGCACGGCGAACGGGCCGATGCGCTTGGGGCTGCCGTTCTTCAGGGTCGTCTCGGCCGCCTCGACGATGATGCGGGTCGAGGGGCCGCCGGAGCCCATGATGATGCCGGTGCGCTCGTTGGAGACGTCGCTTTCCTCCAGCCCCGCGGCGGCGATGGCCTGTTGCATGGCGACATGGTTCCACGCGCCGCCCTTGTGCAGGAAGCGCATGGCGCGGCGATCGACCAACTCGGCCGGGTCCAGCGTCGGCATGCCCCAGACCTGGCTGCGGAAGCCGTGCTCGGCGAAATCCGGCGAGAAGGTGATGCCCGACCTCGCCTCGCGCAGCGATGCCTGCACCTCGTCGGCGTCGTTGCCGATCGAGGAGACGATGCCCAATCCCGTGACGACTACCCGTCTCATCTTGCATTCCTCGTCAATTCTGGCGGTTGCCGGTCTTGCTGTTGTGGACCGTCGCCGGTTCAGGCCGCGTCCTGCTTCGACAGACCGACGCGCAGGTCGGTCGCGGTGTAGATCTGTTCGCCGTCGGCCTTGAGCCAGCCATCGGCCGTGCCCAGCACCAGGCGCCCGCGCATCACGCGCTTGAAGTCGACCCCGTATTCGACCTTCTTCACCGAGGGCGTGACCATGCCCTTGAACTTGACCTCGCCGGTGGAGAGCGCCATGCCCTTGCCCGGCTCGCCGAGCCAGCCGAGGTAGAAGCCGGTCATCTGCCACATCGCGTCGAGGCCGAGGCAGCCGGGCATGATCGGGTTGCCGATGAAGTGGCAGGGGAAGAACCAGAGATCCGGCTTTATGTCCAGCTCGGCGCGGATGTAGCCCTTGTCGAAGGCGCCGCCGGTCTCGCTGATATCGGTGATGCGGTCGAACATCAGCATCGGGGGGGCCGGAAGCTGGGCATTGCCGGGGCCGAACAATTCGCCGCGCCCGCAAGCCAGAAGTTCCTCGTAATCGTAGCTCGACTTCTTTTCGAACATGCCTTTTCCCGTTCCCCTGCGGCGCACCGCGTTTTCCGACATCGGCGGCCGCAACGGCCGCCCTTGCCGATTCCCCTAACACAGACCGTTTCCCGCTGGAAACTGCCGGCGCCGGATTTCCATCACGCCTGCTGCGCATCCTGCGCGCTATTGATCGCATATTCGCGACAGAATATATGTTGGCAAGGTGCGGCGGGCGCAAAAGTCCGCCGCGCGACGAAATCGCATGGCCGAAACGGCCATGCGTAGCGATTCAGGACGGTCCGGGAGCCGCAACGACTTGATGGACATTTCGCCCAGGCAGGACGACGAGCTGGAAACGCGGGTACGCGAGGCGGGCCTGCGCCCGACGCGGCAGCGCATCGCGCTCGCCGAGCTGCTCTTCGCCAAGGGCGATCGCCATCTCTCGGCCGAGGAGCTGCATGAGGAAGCGGTCGAGGCCGGCGTCACTGTCTCGCTCGCCACCGTCTACAACACGCTGCACCAGTTCACCGAGGCCGGGCTGCTGCGCATCCTGGCGCTCGAGGGCTCCCGCACCTATTTCGACACCAACACGTCGGACCATCACCATTTCTTTATCGAGGGCGAGAATCGCGTCGTCGACATCGAGGCCGCGCCGGTCAGCGTCCACAACCTGCCTGAGCCGCCGGAGGGGATGGAGATCGTCAATGTCGACATCATCGTCCGGCTGCGGCCGAAGACGCCGCGCAGGGGCTGAGGCGGGCCCGAAGCATTTCGGTGCGTGGCGAAGAATACGCCCTCCCGTCTATGCTTTCCCGTCGGTAGCGGGGGCAACAATAGAGGGCGGGTGCGGCCCTCGCGTCATCCCGGCCAAGGGCGCGAAGCGGCCGCCGAGCCGGGACCTATTGAGCAGCACGGCCGGGTTCAGGGCTTGCAATAGGGGTGCTGAAACGCGCCAGGTCCAGGACGAGGACCGGGCCGGCCAGATGATTGTGCGGCCAATGGATCCCGGCTCGGCGGGCGCTCCGCGCCCTTGGCCGGGATGACGGGGAAGGACGATCCAATCTGAACCTGTATCGCCCTGCCCCCAAGCGGCTGCTTCTCCGTCACTCCTGCGGCACGTAGCGCGCCAGCGCCTTGATGACCTGGCGGGCGCGGACGCGGCCGATCTGCCGGCCCTCGTCGTCGGCGACGCCGACCCAGTCGTGCTCGGCGAAATAGGGCAGAACGTCCTCGCAGCGCGCGTCGAGCGGCACGGTCATGTCGAGCGGCTCGAAGTCGCCCTTCTCCATGATGGTGCGGACATGGATGGCGCGCGCCTTGTTCACCTCGCGGACGAATTCCTCGATATGGGCGTTGGCCGGGTTGAGCACGATCTCCTCCGGCTTGCCGACCTGCTGCACCGCCCCGTCCTTCAGCACCGCGATGCGGTTGCCGATCTTCAGCGCCTCGTCGAAATCGTGGGTGATGAACAGGATGGTCTTGTTGAGCGAGGATTGCAGCTCGAGAAGCTGGTCCTGCATGCCGGAGCGGATCAGCGGGTCGAGCGCCGAGAACGCCTCGTCCATCAGCAGGATGTCGGTGTCCATGGCCAGCGCCCGGGCAAGGCCGACGCGCTGCTGCTGGCCGCCGGAAAGCTGGCGCGGGCGCGACTTCTCGTAGCCGGCGAGGCCGACCATCTCGATCCAGTGCGCGGCCTTCTCCAGCCGCTCGGCCTTGCCGACGCCCCGCACCTCCAGCCCATAGGCGACGTTGTCGATGACGGAGCGGTGCGGCAGGAGGCCGAATTTCTGGAACACCATGGCGATGCGGGTGCGCCGGAACTCGCGCAGCTGCGCCAGGCTCATCTCCAGCACATGGTCGCCGTTGACGACGATCTCGCCCGCCGTCGGGTCGATCAGCCGGTTGACGTGGCGGATCAGCGTCGACTTGCCGGAGCCGGACAGGCCCATGACGACGTAGATCTGGCCGCGCTCGATGTCGAGCGAGACGTTGTCGAGGCCGACGACATGGCCGGTCTCGGCCTGCACCTCGGCCTTGGAGCGGCCGGCGCGCATCAACGCCAGCGCCGCTTCCGGGTCCGGCCCGAAAATCTTGGTGACGCCGCGCATGGCGATGGCGAGATCGGGCGCGGCCGGATCGGGAGCGGCGGCAGGATCTGAATTGGCGGTCTCGCCGCCATTCTGGACAAGGTCTGTCATCAGCGGGTCTCCCCGACACCGATCCGTTCC
Organism: Aquamicrobium sp.; assembly: GCA_035444225.1. Classification (GTDB taxonomy): domain Bacteria; phylum Pseudomonadota; class Alphaproteobacteria; order Rhizobiales; family Rhizobiaceae; genus Aerobium. The sequence goes on from DAOMOI010000009.1 coordinate 16,658, forward strand.
TGGATGCGGCGGCCGTAAGCCTGGGTGATGCGGTCGAAGACGATGGCGAGCACGACGATGCCGAGACCCGCGAACAGGCCGCGGCTGACCTCGAGCCGGCCGATGCCCTGGAGCACCTGATAGCCCAGCCCGCCGGCGCCGATCATCGAGGCGATGACGACCATGGCCAGCGCCATCATCGTCGTCTGGTTGACGCCGGCGAGGATGGTGGGAAGGGCGAGCGGAATCTGCACCCCGAACAGGCGCTGCGACGACGAGGTGCCGAAGGCGCGGCTCGCCTCCATCACCGCCGGGTCGACATTGCGCAGGCCGAGATCGGTCAGCCGGACCAGCGGCGGCGAGGCGTAGACGATGGTGGCGAGCAGCGCCGGGATCTTGCCGGGCCCGAAGATCATCACCGTGGGGATGAGATAGACGAAGCTCGGCAGCGTCTGCATCAGGTCGAGGATCGGGGTGACGATCGAGCGCACGCGCGCCGAGCGCGACATCCACACGCCGACCGGAATGGAGAAGACGATCGCCGTCAGCGTCGCCGCGATCATTAGCGCCGTGGTGACCATCGCGTCGCGCCAGAGCTGCATCAGCCCGAGGAAGACGAGGCCGAGGAACACGGTGAGCGGCAGGCGCCAGTTGCGCGTGGCCACATAGGCGAGGCCGACGAAGAAGGCGATGAACAGCCACCACGGCGTGGCGATCAGGAGCCGCTCGATCCAGTTCAGCAGCATCAGCAGCGGGTAGGCCGCCGCCTCCAGCTCGCCGCCCCAGTTGCGTACGACCCAGTTCAGCCCGTCATCCACGGCCCGCCGCAGCGGCCGCGTGTTGATCAGCTCGGGAAACATCGAACCCCCTTACGGTTCATCGTCCGCGCGGGAAGCGAACGGAAAAATGCGACCGGGCACGCGACCCGGCCGCACAGGCGAGGGGCCAGCGGGCAGAAGCCGCCGGCCGGACGCATCAATCGAGCGTGGCGAGCACCTTCTCGGCCACTTCGGCCGGAACCCAGCTCGTCCACAGGTCCTGCTCGGTCTTGAGGAAGTTCTGCGCCGTCTCGGCCGCGTCGGCGTTGTTCTCGTCGCCATAGACGAGGAGCGCGCTGATCTGGGCGTTGGACAGCCCGGCCTTGCCGAGATATTCGGCGACCGCGGGCGCCTCTTCCGGCAGCCACGAGGCGACGCCGATCACCGCCGGCGAGGCGGGATAGGCGGTGACGCCGGGCGCATCGGTGCAGTCGGAGTCGGTGTTGCAGGCATAGATATCCTCATCGACCGGGCCGAGATCGAGCTGGACCGCGTCATACTTGCCGAGGATCGAGGACGGCCCCCAGTAGTAGAACAGGATCGGCTCCTCGCGGGTGAAGGCGCGCGCGATCGAGGCGTCGAGCGCCCCGCCCGAGCCGGGCGAGAACAGCGTCCAGCCCTTGCTGTCCATGTCGAGCGCCTCGTAGAGCGCGGAGGTGGACTTTTCGCAGGCCCAGCCGGGCGGGCAGGAATAGAGCCGCCCTTTGCTGCCGTCTTCGGGATCGGGGAACAGGTCGGGCCGCGCGAGCACCGCCTCGGCGGTGGTCAGCTCGGGATGGGCTTCCTGCACGTAGCGCGGGATGAACCAGCCCTCGACCGTGCCGTCGGTGATGGCGTCGCCGAGCTGGACGACCACGCCGTCCTCGATGCCGCGCTCCCACGCCTCCTCGATGGTGCTGGTCCACAGCTCCGGCGCCATCGCCGGCGCGCCGCGCGTCAGCATCGAGGCCGAGGTCGGCACGGTGTCGCCGGTGACGATCTCGGCCGAGCAGCCGAAGCCGCGCTCCAGGATGATGGCGTGGATGTGCGCCAGAGCCGCGGCCGACGGCCAGCCCATCTCGGCGATGTCGATGGTGCGGTCCGTGCCGCAGGACACGGCGTCCTGCGCGGCGGCGGGGGTGGAGGCAGTCGCGGCAATGCCGGCAGAGAAAAGAGCAACGCCGATCGCGGCGGCAATGCCACCGGATTTCTTGAACATATTCATCCCTCTATATGTCTGATTGGATGGGCGGTTTGTAGCAACCATGACATCTCATGTCAAATCAACCGCAAGAAACTGAATGGTATACTAATACTGATCTGTGACGATCTTTTACTTAATTTATGTCTATTATAAAGAAACCACTCCCGGTCACGATGTATTACGAAATGTACGACCGGCACGGATTCCGCCGTTTTACAGATAAAAAATAATCGGCCTGTCCCGTTCGCGGGCGGACACAGGGCCGGTGCCGGTTTGCAACCAGGGCTGGATTCGCCTATTCCTCGGCGGGTCTGGAGCCGAGGACGGGGGAGGAGATCGCATGGGCGAACTGGTCATCGTCGAGCACGACGCGCAAACGGGCGTCGCCCGTCTGGTGTTCAACCGGCCGGAGGTGCTGAACGCCGTCGACGTGGCGATGGCGCGGGCGATCGCGGCGGCGATCGGCGAGGTTTCGGCGCGTCCGGGCGTGCGCGCCATCGTCATCGCGGCCGAGGGCCGCGCCTTCGTCGCCGGCGGCGACATCTCCGCCTTCGGCGCCGACCACAACCGTTCGGCCGAGGTGGTCAACGCCATTCTCGACGCCATGCACCCGGCGCTGCTGCGCCTGCGGGCGCAGGACGCGCCGGTCATCGCCTCGGTCAGGGGCGTGGCCGCCGGCGCCGGCCTGTCGCTCGCGCTCGCCGCCGACCTGGTGGTGGCCGAGGAAGGCGCGAAATTCATCGTCGCCTATGACAGGCTCGGCGTCTCGCCCGATTGCGGCGGCACCTGGTTCCTGGAACGCAAGGCGGGCGCGGCGCGCGCAGCCGAAATGATGCTGCTCGGCCGCACGCTCGACGCGGCGGAGGCCAAGGACGCCGGCATCGTCAATGTCGTCGCACCGCCGGGCCGGCTGGACGAGGAGACGGCGGCGCTCGCCGCGCGGGTCGCGGCCGGGCCGACGCGGGCCTTCGGCCATTTCCGCCGGCTGAGCGACGCCGCCCTGAATGCGCCGCTCGCCCAGCATCTCGAAGCCGAGCGCGCCGCCTTCATCGACTGTACCAGCACGGCGGATTTCCGCGAGGGGGCCGCTGCCTTCCTCGGCAAGCGCAAGGCCGATTTTCGCGGCAATTAGAGGGCAACGGCGCGCCGGGCGGGATCGGCGCCGTGCGGATCGTTCGCATTTAACTAAAACTATACCATGTTTCTCATTCCCGGCGCCGCGGGCGCGCCGGGCGGGAACTTTTCGTAGCCGGAGATGATTTGCCCGGGGAGCATATCGTGCGAACCGGAACCGGACCCATGGCCAGACCAGGCAATCGAACCAGAAGCGAAACCGAACTGGCGGACGCAATCCGGCGGCAGATCGGCACCGAGGTCAACCGCCGCCATCTCGCCCGCATGCCGGCTTTCGTGCTTCAACGCGAGACGCCGACGGAACTGACGAGCCTGCTCGCGGAGCTGGATACGGCCGAGCGCAAGACGCGCCCGGCGCGCATGTCCACGGGAGCGGCGAAATGATCCCGCCTCCCGCCCCTCCTGCTTTCCGCTGAAACCTGAGACAGTCTATTCAGCGGGAACCGGGCAGCTCAGGTCGCCTTCCTCACAGCCAAGATAGCCGTTGAAGTCGGCTATCCGCGCGCGGGTAAGATCTTCCTGACAGGCTTGATAGACCTGCGGATAGGCGCTGCCGCCCTCGACGCCCGACGCGGCGAAGCGGCATTCGGCATCGCGGAAGGCGATCCACGCGCGCTGGGCCGCGATGAGTTCCCGCCGGACATCATGGCTGTCGGCGAGGCGCGACTCGATCTTCTGATAGAGCCGGTTGAGTTCGGCATCGGCCTCCTGATAGCCGCCCTGCTGGGCTGCGGAGGGCGAGGCGGCGGCAAGAAGGGCGAGCAGGGGCACGACGCGCAAATTCAACATTTCTCTCCTGAAATCCACATTCGCCGCAACCGGCCCCTCGCCGTCCACGGCCTTAAGCGCGCACGATCTCGCCCGCGCGCCTCTCTCCCTGCGAAGGATAGAGACACGGCAACCCCGTGGCAACCGCGCGGCGCGGCTGGCGCATGGCGCTCTAGGTGGCGAGGAACGATCGCAGGAGGCCGATCTGGGCCCCGTCGGCCAGCGTCGGCGCGTGGCCGCACCCTGAAACGACATGGAGCTTCGGACGGGGGCCACGCCGCGTCATCGCCTCGGCCACCGGGGCGGCCAGCACGTCGGAGGCCTCGCCCCGGATCAGCAGCGTCTTCGCCTCGACCGCGTCATAGGCGTCCCAGACGTCGAGGTCGGCCTTGTGATGGGTGAATTGCGAGACGATGTGCGGGTCGTAATGCACGGTGACGCGGCCGTCGTCGGTGCGGCGCGACGAGGTATCGGCCATGCGCCGCCAGAAGGCGGGCGTGTTGTCGCCGAAGGGGGCGTAGTTGGTGCGCAGCCATGCTTCCAGCTCCTCCACCGTGTCGTAGACCGGCGGCGTGCCGACATAGGCCGTGATGCGCTCGGCCCCGGCGGCAGGGATGTCGGGGCCGATATCGTTGATGACGAGGTGGGTGATGCGGCCTTTCAAGGCGCCCGCGGCCAGCGTCACGCCGATCAGCCCCCCCATCGAGGTGCCGACCCAGCGCAGCCGGTCGATGCCGTAATAAGCGAGGATGCCTTCAGCCGTGCGGCCGAAGGTGGCGTAGGAATAATCCTTGCGGTAATCGCGCGCCCAGCTCGAAAGCCCGCGCCCGAGCGTGTCGGGACAGAGCACGAAATAGGTGTCCGACAGCGCCTCGGCCGCCTCGTCGAAATCGCGGCCGGTGCGGGCCAGCCCGTGCCACATCACCAGAGGCGGGTTCTGCGGCTCGCCCCATTCGGTGACGTGGACCTCGAAGCCGGCGGCCTGGATATAGGTCGAACGCGGTGTGGTCATTTATGCCCGCCCTTTCCCATCAGCGTGCCGGCGATGCCCGCCGGGAAGAAATAGACCAGAAGGATGAAGACCAGCCCAAGCCACAGGAGCCAGCGGTCGGGGTTGAGCAGATCTGGCAGGAAGGGCAGGTCGGCGGCGGCGGAAGCGCCGGCGGCCATCACGTCCTTCAGATAGTACTGCGCCAGGGTCATGACGACGACGCCGATCAGCGCGCCGTAGAGCGTGCCCATGCCGCCGATCACCACCATCAGCAATATGTCGAGCATGATGTCGAAGGACAGCACCACGTCCGGCCCGGTATATTTCAGCCACACCGCGCGCAGCACGCCGGCAAGGGCGGCGATGACGGCGGCGATGCAGAAGATGGCGGTGCGGTAGGCGACGACGCGGTAGCCGATGGCCTCGGCGCGCATCTCGTTCTCGCGGATCGCCTCCAGCACCGT
>DAOMOI010000010.1:0-20220 GCA_035444225.1 Aquamicrobium sp.
CTACAAGGCGATCAACACCGCCGACAGCATGATCGGCCACCGCACGCCGCGCCACGAGGCATTCGGCTGGGCCGCCGCCCGGCTCGACGACCTCGTCAACCTGCCGGCCTCGCGGCTGACCGCGCTGCTGGTGATCGCGGCCTGTCCGTTTGCGCGCGGGGCTTCGGCCAAGGGAGCCTGGCAAGCCATGCGGCGCGACGCGCCCCGCCACCGCTCGCCCAATGCCGGCTGGCCGGAAGCGGCGATGGCAGGCGCGCTGGGCCTGGCCCTCGCCGGGCCGCGCGCCTATGGCGGCGTCATGGTCGAGGACGGATACATGGGCGAAGGCGGGCGGCGTGAGGCGACGCCGGCCGACATCCGCCGCGCGCTCGCGCTCTACCGCGCGGCCGACGCGCTGCTGATCGTGCTTCTGGGGGTGATCGCGCTTCTCCTCATCTGGCGAGGCTGAGCATCTCGTCCACCGACAGATGCGCCTCGAGATGGGCGGCGAGCGCGTCGAGCGTTTCCTCGACCTGCCGCCCGTAGCCGAGGCCGGAAGCCTGCCCGCCAAGCCGCGCCAGCCACGCCGCGCGCTGGGCATCGTCGCTGAACAGGCCGTGCAGATAGGTTCCCGCCACCTTGCCGTCGAGCGAGGTCGCGCCTTCCGGCCCGGCATCGTCGAGGACAGCGAAGGGCCGCGCGCAATCCGGCCCTTCCGTCGCGCCCATATGCATCTCGTAGCCGGAGAGCGGAACGCCGTCGGCGCTGCGGCCGGTCACCGCGCGCAGCGTCTTTTCCCCCGACAGCACGGTCGTCACGTCGAGCAGGCCGAGGCCGTCGGCGGCCCTCGCCTCGCCCTCGATGCCGTCAGGGTCGGCGACCGTGCGGCCGAGCATCTGGTAGCCGCCGCACAGGCCGAGCACATGGCCGCCGCGCCGCAGATGCGCGGCGATGTCGATGTCGAAGCCGGCCGCGCGCAGGACGGCGAGGTCGGACAGCGTCGCCTTCGAGCCGAGCAGCAGCACCAGATCGGCATCGCCCGGGAGGGCAGACCAGATCGACGTCCGGCTCGGCCTCCAGCGGGTCGAGGTCGTCGAAATTCGACACGTGCGGCAGGATGGGAACCGCGATGCGGACGCGCCCGCCGGACGCGCGCGCGCCGTCCTTGCGGGTCAGGCCGAACGCGTCCTCGGCCGGCAGCTTGCGGGCGTCGGGAAAGTGCGGCACGAGGCCGAAGGCCGGCCAGCCGGTGCGCCGTGCGATCTCGACCATGCCGTCCGCGAACAGCGCCGGATCGCCGCGGAAGCGGTTGACGACGAAGCCGACGATCATCGCCGCGTCGTCCGCGTCGATGACCGCGCGGGTGCCGACGAGGCTGGCGATGACGCCGCCGCGGTCGATGTCGCCGATCAGCACCACCGGCACCTCGGCGGCGCGGGCAAAGCCCATATTGGCGATGTCGCCGGCGCGCAAGTTGATCTCGGCCGGGCTGCCCGCCCCCTCGACCAGCACGATGTCGGCCTCGGCGCACAGCCTGTCGAAGCTGTCGAGCACATGGGTCATGAGCTGCCGCTTGACGCCCTGGTAGCGGGCGGCGTCGGCGTTGGCGAACACCTTGCCCTGCACCACGACCTGCGCGCCGACGTCGCTCTGCGGCTTGAGCAGGACGGGGTTCATGTGGACGCTGGGCGCGACGCGCGCGGCCAGCGCCTGAAGCGCCTGCGCGCGGCCGATCTCGCCGCCCTCGGCGGTCACGGCGGCGTTGTTCGACATGTTCTGCGGCTTGAAGGGCAGCACCTTGAGGCCGCGAAGGGTGAGCGCGCGCGCCAGCCCGGCGACGATGAGCGACTTGCCCACGTCCGAGCCCGTGCCCTGGAACATCAGCGCCCGGGCGGCCATCAGAATTCGACGCCGGCCTGCGCCTTCACCCCGGCGGCGAAATGATGCTTGATGAGCCCCATCTCGGTGACGAGGTCGGCGGCCTCGATCAAAGCCGGCTTGGCGTTGCCGCCCGTCACCACCACGTGCAGGTCCTCGCGGCGCGCGGCAAGCGCCGCCACTATCCTGTCGAGATCGAGATAGTCGTAGCGCAGCGCGATGTTCAGCTCGTCGAGGACGACGAGCCCGAAGGCGGGGTCGGCCATCATGGCGCATGCCTTGTCCCAGGCGCGACCGGCGGCGGCGATGTCGCGCGCCAGATCCTGCGTTTCCCAGGTGAAGCCCTCGCCCATCGAATGCCACTCGACGAGATCGCCGAACGCTTCGAGCGCGGCCTTCTCGCCCGTGTGGCGCGCGCCCTTGATGAACTGGACGATTCCGACGCGCCGGCCGTGACCCAGCATGCGCAGCGCCAGCCCGAAGGCGGCGGTAGACTTGCCCTTGCCCGGGCCGGTGTTGACGATCAGCAGCCCTTTCTCGATCGTCTTTTCCGCCACCTCGGCGTCCTGAACCTGCTTGCGCCGCACCATCTTCGCCTTGTGGCGCTCGGCCGCTTCGGGCGTGACGTCCTTCATGTCGAGCCATCCTCGCTTGTTGCCGGAGCCGGAAAAACGCGCCGACAATAGACCAAAGCGACCGCCCCGCAAGGTGCGTTGCGCCGCATTGACAGGGCCGGAACCCGCCACCTAAATGCCGGCGAACGCCCCGTCGAGGAGTAAGATCGCGTGCCGTCGCGCCTTTCGGAACGCTTGTGATGACCGCGCGCGGCTTCATCGTCGCGGCCGACCGTTCGGGCGCGGGCAAGACCTCTCTCGCCATCGGCCTTATGCGTGCCTTTGCCCGCGCCGGGCTTGCCGTGCGCGGCACGAAATCGGGGCCGGACTATATCGACCCCGGCTACCACGCGGCGGCGACGGGACATCCCGGCGTCAACCTCGACAGCTGGGCCATGGAGCCTCCCCTCATCGACAGGCTCGCGAGCCGGCAAGCGGCGGGCGCCGACCTCGTGGTGGTGGAAAGCGCCATGGGCCTGTTCGACGGCATACCGGCAGCGAAGGGAAGGACCGGCGCGGCCGCCGATCTTGCCCGCCACCTTCGCCTGCCGGTGCTGCTCGTCCACGACGTCTCCGGCCACTCGCAGACGGCGGCGGCGATCGTGCGCGGCCTCGCCACTCACGATGCCGGCGTCAGGATCGGCGGCGTGGTGCTGAACAAGGCGGGCAGCGTGCGTCATGAGACGCTGGCGCGCGACGCCATCGAGAAAACCGGCATCCCGGTTTTCGGCGCGCTGCGGCGCGACCCCGCGCTGGTGCTGCCGGAGCGGCATCTGGGACTGGTTCAGGCGGGCGAGCATGCCGCCCTCGACGCCTTCATCGAGCGGCTGGCCGACGCGGTCGGGAACGCGCTTGACCTGGACGCCGTCAAGGCGATGGCCGCGCCGCTCGATCCCGCCGCCGGCAGCACGGCCCGCGCCTTACCGCCGCCCGGCCGGCGCATCGCGCTCGCCCTCGACGCCGCCTTCTCCTTCGTCTACCCGCACGTGCTGGACCACTGGCGTGACGAAGGGGCCGAGATCGTGCCGTTCTCGCCGCTCGCCGACGAGGGGCCGGATCCGTCCTGCGACATATGCTGGCTGCCGGGCGGCTATCCCGAGCTTCACGCCGGGCGGCTGGCCGCGGCGGTGAATTTCCGCGGCCGGCTCGCCGCCTTCGCGCGCACACGGCCCGTCCATGGCGAGTGCGGCGGCTTCATGGTGCTGGGCGAGGCGCTGGTCGACGGCGAGGGCCGCGCCCACCGCATGACCGGGCTTCTCGGCCATATCACGAGCTTCGCGGCGCGGCGCATCAATCTCGGCTACCGACAGGCGCGGCTTTGCGCCGATTGCCCGCTCGGCCCTGCCGGCGCAACGATAAACGGCCACGAGTTCCACTATTCCCGCCTCGTCGAAAGCGGCGGCGACGCCCCCTTGGCCTACCTGTTCGACGGCGAAGGCCGCAGCCTCGACCCTGCCGGCGCGAGGCGTGGCAACGTCACCGGCGCCTTCTTCCACGCCATCGCGCAAGGCTGAGGAGGTACGGCGATTGCCGGCAAGGCGGGCCGTCGCAACCACCGCCGTCGCCGGCGGCCTGCCCCTCACGAGGCGGCGAGTTCCTTGCCGACAAGCCGGTCCCACAGCCGGATGCCGTCCGGCAGAACCGCGTCATTGAAATCGAAGCGCGGCGAGTGCAGGCCGGGGTTGTCCCCTTCCCTGCCCGCGCCGAGCCAGGCATAGGCGCCGGGCTTGGCTTCGAGCATGAAGGCGAAATCCTCCGCGGCCATGCTCGGATCGGCGTCCACCACTTCGAGGCCGGCGAGAGCAGCCGCCTCGCGCATGACCGCCGCCCGGGCGGCATCGTTGCGCGTCGCGGGATAGCGCCGCTGGTAGCGCAGCGCCGCAACGCAACCAAATCCCTCGGCGACGCTCGCCGCCACGGCGCGCATCCTGTTCTCCAGAAGATCACCGACCTCCGGCTCAAACCAGCGCGTCGTGCCGCCGAGCGTCACCCGCTCGGGGATGACGTTGAAGGCGTCCCCGCCGTGGATCCGGGTCACCGACAGGACGGCGGAGCGCAACGGCGACACGTTCCTCGATACGATCGACTGCAACGCGCCGACCATCTGCCCGGACGCCAGGACGGCGTCCGCACCCTCGTGCGGCATGGCGCCATGCGCGCCGCGCCCGGCAATCTCGATCTCGAACGTGGCGAAGGCCGCCATCATCGCGTCGTCGCGCGCGACGGCGAGGCCGGGCGCCAGCGCCGGCCAGTTGTGCAGCCCGTAGACGGATTCGGCGGCGATGTCCCGGAACAGCCCATCCTCGATCATGGCCAGGGCGCCGCCCTCGACCTCCTCCGCCGGCTGGAAGACGACGTGCAATACCCCGTCGAGGTCGTCGCGGCCGCTCGCAAGCCGCGCGGCGGCGAGCAGCATCGAGACGTGCCCGTCATGGCCGCAGGCATGCATGACGCCCGGAACGGTCGAGGCATGCGGCAAGTCGGTCTGCTCGGAGATCGGCAGCGCATCCATGTCCGCCCGCAGCGCGATCGCCCGCGAGGAAGCGCCTCGCGACAGGGTGCCGACCACGCCGGTGCGCCCATGGCCGCGCCGGACCGAAAAGCCGAACTCGGCCAGCTTTCCGGCGACGAAATCGCCGGTCCGGCGCTCCTGATAGGCAAGCTCGGGGTGGCGATGGAGATCGCGGCGCCACCGGCGCGCTTCCTCGATCAGGTCATGCGGGAGTTCGCCGCTCATGAGACTGTTCCTCGAAGTCTGACCGGCAAGGAATAGTCTCGGGCAGGAACGCTGTAAACACGAGCGCATGATTGCCACGCGAATGGCGGAATGCATGATAGCGCGACGCTTGAACCGGGACATGACGGGATGCAGATCCATCTGTGCAACGAGGTCGTGCGGGACCTCGATTTCGCCGGCCAGTGCCGGTTCGCGCGCGAGGCGGGATATGACGGGCTGGAGATCGCTCCCTTCACGCTCTCGCCGGAGCCCCACCGGCTTGACCGCGCGACGACAAGGGAACTGCGTTCGATCGCCGACGGCGAAGGCACGGCCGTGGCCGGTCTTCATTGGCTCCTGTCCGCTCCCGAGGGCCTTTCGATCACCGATGCGGACGCGGCCGTCGCGGCGAGAACCGCCGAGGTCGGACGGCGCCTGGTCGCGCTGTGCGCCGAGTTGGGCGGCTCGTACGTCGTCCACGGCTCGCCGCGCCAGCGGCTGCTCGAAAAAGGGCGCGAGGAGGAAGGACGGCAGCGCGCGGCCGCCTATTTCGCCGCCATGGCCGAAGCGGCGCGCGAGGCGGGCGTGGTCTATCTACTGGAACCGCTGGGCCCGACGGACGGGACCGGCCTGATACGCACGGTCGAGGACGCCGTCGCCATCATGGGCGAGGTCGGATCGCCCGCGCTCAAGTCGATGCTCGACTGCTACGCCACCGGCGACACCAAGGACATTATCGCCGCCCTTGCCCGCTGGGTCCCGCACGGCGTGATCCATCACCTGCATTTCAACGACGCCAACCAGCGGGGGCCGGGCGAAGGCACGCTCGACTTTCCGGCCATACTCGACACCCTGCGCCGCTTGAACTATGCAGGCACGAGCGCGGTCGAGCCATTCGTCTACTGGCCGGACGGACCATCCTGCGCCGCACGTTCGATAGGCTATCTGCGCGGGGTCATCGCCGCGCAGGCGGAGTAGCCGAAGGGAACAGGACGAGGGATCAATGTCTTCTGCCGAGAGGGCGGACAAGCAACCCGTCCGTCGAAACCGGCGCAACCCGGAAGCGACGAAGGCGGCCATTCTCGCCGCGGCGCGCGTCGAGTTCGCCGCGAGCGGCCTCGAAGGCGCGCGCGTCGACAAGATCGCGCGGCGCGCGAAGGCCAACAAGCAGCTCGTCTACTACTATTTCGGCAGCAAGGACGAACTCTACGCGGCGGCGCTTCAGGCGACCTATTCCGAGATCCGCGCGCTCGAGCAGGAGCTCGACCTGCGCGCCCTTCCGCCGCGCGCGGCGATGGTGCGGCTGATCGACTTCTCGCTCGGCTATCTCGACGAGCACCGCGACTTCATCCGCATGCTTTCCGACGAGAACGCGCATGGCGCGCGCCATCTGCGCGATTCCGACATGGCCGTGCGCACCAACTCGCCGTTGCTGAACCTGATCGCCGAAACGCTGGAGCGCGGCGTGGCCGCCGGAGAGTTCCGCGCCGGGGTCGATCCGCTGGAGCTTTATGTCTCCATCGCCGGCATGACCTTCTTCTACTTCGCCAACGGCTCGACCATGTCGGCGATCTTCGGCCGCGACTTGACCCGTCGCGAGGCCATCGCCTCCTATCGCGAACACATCGTCGCCCTGGTCCTGAACGGCCTGCGATCCTGAGCTTTCAACCATGTGGTTGAAAGTGCCCGCCGCTCGGCGCTAGTCTTCCTTCCTGACGAATGAGGAAGGCGCGGACATGATCATCAGCATCGTAACCGACGAGCTTTCGGGCGACCCTGAAACCGCCTTCGAGCTCGGCCTCGAATGGGGCGTGCGCCATTTCGAGCTGCGCGGCGCGTATGGCGAAAGGGTGCCGAGGCTGTCCGCGCATGCGCGCCACCGGTTGGTCCGGGCGGTGCGGGAGTTCGGGGTCGAGGTCACCGCGTTGTCGCCCGGCCTGTTCAAGTTCCCGTTTCCCGAGCGCGAGCCCGCCCGCTCGAATCTCGGCTGGATGGATGCGGGCTTCTTCGATGCGTGGCGCGAGCGCAAGACCATGCTTGCCGACCATCTCGAACGGCTGCTGCCGGAGACGCTCGAGCTGGCGGCGGAGGTCGGCGCGCGCACCCTCATCTCCTTCAGCTTCTCGCGCGACGGCGGCCCCGGCGGCGAAGCGCCGCAAGGGGTGGTCGAGACGCTTGCCGAGGCGGCCGAGCGCGCGGCCGCGGCGGGCATCGACTTCCTGATCGAGACGGAAGAAGGCCACTGGGCCGATACCGGCGCCCGGTCGGCGGCGCTGATCGGCCGCGTCGGCACGGAGCGGGCCGGCATCAACTGGGACCCGGCCAACGCGCTGATCGACGGCGACGTGCCCTATCCCGACGGCTATCGCTTCGTGCGGCCATTCGTCCGCAACGTCCATTTCAAGGACGCGCGGCGCTTTGCCGACGGCTCCTGGACCCTGCTTGCCGACGGCGACGTCGATTGGAGCGGCCAGGTCCGCGCGCTCGTCGGCGACGGCTACGCAGGGCCGACCGCCATGGCGATCGCCGGCCGTGGCCTCGACGCGCAACGCGCTGGAGAAGCTGCGCCGGCTGATCCGCGAAGCGGGGGGCGCGAACACCGCACGATAATTTTTCAACCATATGGTTGAAAGTGGATTTGACTCGCGCTAGCCTGCTTTCAGAAGGCAAGGTTTTCCGGGGTAGGCGTATGAACATCGCAACGGGCCTGACTACCGCTCCGGCATCGGATCCGGCGGCCGCGCTGCCGGCCCGCTTTGCCGACGTCGACCAGCTCGACGACTTCCTCTCCCGTCCGAGCGCAGCGCTCGTCGCCGACATGGCCCGCATCGACGGCGACATCATCATCCTCGGCGTCGGCGGCAAGATGGGGCCGACGCTCGCCCGCCTCGCCCGCAATGCGGCCCCGGCCAAGCGCATCATCGGCGTCGCCCGCTTCAGCGAGCCGGACCTGCGCGAGCGGCTGGAAGGCTGGGGCATCGAGACGATCACCGCCGACCTGCTCGACCGCGCGCAAGTCGAAGCCCTGCCCAAGGCGAAGAACGTCATCTTCATGGCCGGGCGCAAGTTCGGCGCTTCCAGCAACCAGGCACTGACCTGGGCGATGAACGTCCATTCGCCGGCGATCGTGGCCGAGGCCTTCCGCGAGTCGCGCATCGTCGCCTTCTCGACCGGCAACATCTATCCGCTCATCGACGTCACCCGTCAGGGCGCGCTGGAGACGACGCCTCCGGGACCGCGCGGCGAGTACGCCCAGTCCTGCCTCGGTCGCGAACGGATGTTCGAGTACTTCTCGGACCTTCACGGCACGCCGGGCCGGCTGTTCAGGCTGAATTACGCCATCGACCTGCGCTACGGCGTGCTGTTCGACCTCGCCAGCAGGGTGAAGGCCGGAACGGCGATCGACCTGTCGCTCATGGGCCATGTCAACGTCATCTGGCAAGGCGACGCCAACGCGCAGGCGCTGCGCAGCCTGCTCCACTGCACGGCGCCGACCTCGCCGCTCAACATCAGCGGCCCCGAAACGCTGTCGGTGCGATGGCTGGTCCAGGAGCTCGCAGCGCGGCTGGGCGTCGAGCCGAACATCGTGGGCGACGAGGCGCCGTCCGCCTGGCTGACCAACACCGCCGAGGCCGCGCGGCTTTTCGGCTATCCGAGCGTGCCGGTCTCGATCATGCTCGACTGGGTCGCGGACTGGGTGGCCCGCGACGGGCTGAGCTTCAACAAGCCGACGAAATACGAGGTTCGCGATGGCGGCTTCTGAGGCTCTGTCCGGCGTCGAGCTCGCAAGGGAGGACATCGCCTCCGCGATGCTTCTTTCGACCGAGGCCGGATGGAACCAGACGGAAGAGGACTGGGAGCACTTCATCGCCCACGGACGTGTCCACGGCCTGCGCGACGCGGAGGGCCGCCTCGTGGCCAGCGCGGCCGAATTGCCCTTCGACGGTCCGTTCGGCTTCATATCCATGGTGCTCGTCACGGCGGATTACCGGCGTCGCGGGCTGGCGACCGCTCTGGTCGAGCGGTGCATCGACGGCCTGCAAGAGGGCGGGCGCACGCCGGTCCTCGACGCGACGGCGGCGGGCGCGGAAGTCTATCGCAAGCAGGGCTTCCTGCCGCAATTCGCCTTCGATCGCTGGGAAGGCGTGGCCGGCGGCGCCGGGGCGGGTGCGCCGTCTTCCGCGACCGGCTCCGGGACGCTCGCGGGCATGGTCGCGCTCGACGCGAATGTCGCGGGCGCCGGCCGGAGCGCGCTGATCTCCGATTTCGCCGCACGGAAGGACACGCGGGCGGTCGTCTCCGGCGCGGTGGACGGCTATGGCCTCGTCCGCCGCGGCAGGCGCGCATGGCAGGCGGGGCCGGTGCTGGCCGGCAGCGAGGCCGAGGCGCTGGACCTGATCCGTAGGCTTCTCGACCGCGTCGGCGGCATGCTCTTCATCGACGTGCCGGCGGCATGGAAGGGCATCGGGGCGTGGCTTTCCGCGCAGGGCTTTTCCATCCAGCGCAGCTTCACCCGCATGGCCCACCAGCGGGCGCAACCCTTTGGCGATCCCCGCCGCCTGTTCGCGGTCGCGGGCCCGGAGTTCGGATAATGGCTGAAACGACGCACCCCGCCGGCGACAGGCAAGCGGCGTCCCTCGCGCTGCTCAAGGCCGGGACGGTCATCCCCGCGCATCCGCTGGCGCTCGACGCCGGCCGGAAACTCGATATGCGCCGCCAGCGCGCGCTGACGCGCTATTATCTCGACGCCGGCTCGGGCGGGCTCGCCGTCGGCGTCCACACCACCCAGTTCGCCATCCGCGAGGCGGGCCTCTACGGGGAAGTCCTCGGGCTCGCCGCCGAAACGGCTTCTGCCTGGACCGACAGGCCGCTGGCCATGGTCGCCGGCCTCGCCGGGCCGACGCGGCAGGCCGTCGCCGAGGCGAGGACCGCGCGCGGGCTCGGCTATCACGCGGGCCTGCTCAGCCTCGCCGCGCTCAAGGGCAGCGACCCCGATGCGCTGATCGCCCATTGCGCCGAGGTCGCCGCGGAAATCCCCCTCGTCGGCTTCTACCTCCAGCCCGCGGTCGGCGGCCTTCACCTCGACGCGGACTTCTGGGCGCGTTTTGCGGCCATCCCGCAGGTCGTCGCGATCAAGGTCGCGCCGTTCAACCGCTACCGCACCCTCGACGTGGTGCGCGGCATCGTCGCCGCGGGGGCCGAGGAGCGCATCACGCTCTATACCGGCAACGACGACCACATCGTGCTCGACCTCGTCACGCCGTTCACCGTCATGCGCGACGGCAAGCCCGTGACCATGCGCTTCACCGGGGGGCTGCTCGGCCACTGGTCGGTCTGGACCAGGAGCGCGGTGGAGATTTTCCAACGCTGCCGGCAGGCGGCGGCGCAAGGCGCGGTTCCGGCCGATCTTCTCGCCCTCGACAGCAGGGTGACGGACTGCAACAGCGCGTTCTTCGACGTCGCCAACGATTTCCACGGCTGCATCGCCGGCTGCCACGAGGTGCTGCGCCGCCAGGGCCTGCTCGAAGGCATCTGGTGCCTCGATCCGGCGGAAGGAATGGGGCCGGGCCAGAAGGAGGAGATCGACCGCGTGCTCGCCACGCATGCCGACCTCGCCGACGACGCCTTCGTCGCGGCCAATCTCGAACGATGGATGGCCTGATGGGCGCGGCGCGCAAGATAGCCGAGTGGCTGCCCGCCTTCGTGCTGTTCGCGGCGCTGATCGCGCTGTGGCAGGTGGCCGTCTCGTTCTTCGGCATCCGCGAATACCTGCTGCCGAGCCCCGCCTCGGTGCTCGACGCGCTGCTATCGTCGCGCATCGACTGGTGGGGTCACATCGTCGTCACCTCGGTGGCGATCTTCGGCGCGTTCGTGATCGCGGCGGTGGGGGGAATCCTGCTCGGCACCGTCATCGCCTGGTCGAGCGTGATGAGCCGGGCGCTGATGCCGTTCCTCGTCTTCGTCAACACGCTGCCCAAGGTCGCGGTCGCGCCGCTGTTCCTTCTGTGGCTGGGTTACGGCATCCTGCCGAACATGCTGATCGGCGCGCTGATCGGCTTCTTCCCCGTGGTCATCAACACGGCCGTCGGCCTTTCCCAGATCGACGACGACATGCTCGACCTCGGCCGCGTCTTCAACGCGCCGAAATGGAAGGTGTTCGCCAAGATCCGCATCCCGAACGCCTATCCCTACATCCTGAGCGCGCTCAAGGTCACGGCGACCTCGGCCGTCGTCGGCGCCATCGTCGGCGAGTTCGTCGCCTCCCAGAGCGGCCTCGGCTATGTCATCATCACCTCGCAGAGCAGCATGAACACCCCGCTCGCCTTCGGGGCGCTGGTCTGGATATCGATCATCGGCCTCGTCCTTTACGGCGCGGTCGGGCTGATGTCGCGCATATTGGCTCCCTGGGCCGAAGGGCAGGAGCGATAGCAGGAAGAAGAAGCAGGAAAGCCAGCATCGGGAAAATGGGAGATACGTCATGCTGAAGAAAATGCTCGCCACCGCGGCGATTGCCGGCGTCCTGATGACGCCGGCCCTCGCACAGGAAAAGTTCAACTTCGCCTTGAACTGGTTCCCCGTCGGTGACCACGCCGCCTACTGGGTCGCGCTCGAAAAGGGCTATTTCGCCGAGCGCGGCCTCGACGTCACGCTGGAGAACTCCAAGGGCTCCGGCGACTCGATCGCCAAGGTCGACACCGGGGCGGCGGACGCCGGCCTCGCCGACGCCGCCGTGATCATCGCCTCGCGCACGCGCGGCACGACGGTCAAGGTCGTCGGCATGGTGTTCGACAAGACCCCGCTCAACGTCTTCTCCAGAAGCGAATCGCCGATCACCTCGCCGCAGGAGATGGAAGGCAAGACCATCGGTGCGCCTCCCGGCGACAGCCAGCGCCAGATGTGGCCGGCCTTCGCCAAGGCCGTCGGCGTGGACGAGGGCAAGGTCACCTGGGTCAACATCGAGCCGGCCGCCAAGATCGCCGCGCTGGCGGAGAAGCGCGTCGATGCCGTCGCCGACTACACGACCGGCCTGCCGCTCTACGAAAAGCCGATGGGCGAAGGCAGCGTCGTGATGATGCCGTGGGCCAATCACGGCTTCGACATGTATTCCATGTCGATCATGGCCAGCGAGAAGACCATGACCGAGCGTCCCGAGGTGCTGAAGAAGTTCCTCGAGGCGGCTTATATGGGCTGGCGCGACGTGATGGCCGATCCCGACGAGGCGGTCGCCATCTTCAAGAAGCGCGTGCCGGAGATCGACGAGGCGCTGATCGCCGCCAATATGAAGCTCGGCCTCGACCTGATGAAGACCGACCGCTACCGCGACAACGGCATCGGCTGGATCGAGGAAAAGAAGATGTGCGACTCGGTCGAGCTGGTGAACACCTATATGGGCCTGTCGAGCGCGGTGGAGTGCAAGGACACCTTCACCACCGACTTCCTCACCAAGATCGAGATGCCGGCCGAATGAGGCCGCGGAAACCGGTGGCGTCGTGGTGAAGCAGATCATCGAAATAGATCGGGTCGGCATGGTCTACGAGACCGGAAGCGGCCCGGTCGAAGCCCTGCGGGATATCTCGCTCTCGGTCGCCGAGGGCGAGTTCATCTCCCTCGTCGGGCCGAGCGGATGCGGCAAGTCCACCCTGCTCAGGGTGCTGGCGGGCCTGCGTCCGATGACCTCGGGCACTATCCTCGTTGACGGGCAGCGGGTCACGCGCCCGATCCCGAAGGTGGGAATGGTGTTCCAGGCGGCGATCCTGCTCAAATGGCGCACCATCCTCGACAACGTGCTCCTGCCGGCCGAGCTTGCCGGTCTCGACCCGCGCAAGTACCGCGACCGAGCCATGGAGCTGCTTCGCCTGGTCGGCCTCGGCGAGTTCGCCGGCAAGCGCCCGGGCGAGCTTTCCGGCGGCATGCAGCAGCGCGCCTCGCTGTGCCGCGCGCTGCTGATGGACGAGCCGTTCGGCGCGCTCGACGCCATGACGCGCGACGACATGAACCTCGAATTGCTGCGCGTCTGGGGCGAAGCCTCCGGCAACGGCGTGCGCAAGACGATCCTGTTCGTCACCCATTCGATCCCCGAGGCGGTGTTCCTGTCCGACCGCATCGTCGTGATGTCGCCCCGGCCCGGCCGGATCGCCGAGATCATCGACGTCGCCCTGCCCCGTCCCCGCACCGTGGAATCGCGCGCGACGGAGCAGTTCGGCAAATACTCGCTGCAGATCTACGATATCCTCACCGGGCGCCAGGCGGGCGGGTCGGGTCAGCCCTTGCAGGCGCTGGCGTGAACGCTCCCAGGCTGCGGTTGGTCGAGATCGAGCGCCGCGAGGTTCCCTATCGCCTGCGCATGCCGTTCCGCTTCGGCGTGACCACGGCGACGCAGGGAATCCAGGCCTTCGTGCGCGCGCGCATCCGTCTCGAGAACGGGGCCGAGGCGACCGGCTATTCCGCCGAGGCCGTCGGCGCCAAATGGTTCGACAAGAACCTCGCGCTCAGCGATGCCGACAACCACGACCAGCTGCGCAAATCACTCGAGCTCGCGGCGGCTGCCTATCTCGACGCCGGCCCGGCAACGCCGTTCGGGCTTTTCGCCGACCACTACGACAGCCATGTCGATGCCTGCGCGCGCCTCGGCCTCAACCCGCTGATCGCCAGCTACGGCCAGTCGCTGACGGACCGCGCCATTCTCGACGCGGTGTGCCGGGCCCATGACGTCAGCTTCTACGAGGCCATGCGCTCGAACCTCGCCGGGCTCGCCCCGCACGCGGTGGCGCGCGACCTCGAAGGCGCCGACCTTTCGCGCCTGTTCGCCGATGCGGCACCGGCGGCCACGATCGCGGTGCGGCACACCGTCGGCCTCGTCGATCCCATCGTCGCCTCCGACCTTGCCGTGGAGGATCGCGTCGGCGACGGGCTTCCCGAAACGCTGGAAGAAGTGGTCGCGGCCTACGCCAATCGCCATTTCAAGATCAAGATCGGCGGAGACGCGGCCGCCGACATCGACCGGCTCGCACGCATCGCCGGCGTCCTGGACCGGATCGACGAGCCCTATTTCGTCACGCTCGACGGCAACGAGCAGTACGAGGACGCCGCCGATATCGCCGCGTTCTATCGCCGGATCGGCGAGACGCCGGCACTGGGGCGGCTCGCGGCCTCGATCCTCTACGTCGAGCAGCCGATCAACCGGAAGCAGGCGCTGGCAAGGCCGGTCGGCGAGCTCGCCAGCCTGGTGCCGGTCATCATCGACGAGTCCGACGGCGAGCTGTCGGCCTTTCCGCAGGCCCGCGCGCTCGGCTATTCCGGCGTCTCGTCCAAGGCGTGCAAGGGCATCTACAAGTCGATGCTCAACCATGCCCGGTGCCGGGCGTGGAACGGCGACGGCAAGGGACGCTACTTCATGTCGGCGGAGGACCTGACCTGCCAGCCCGGCATCTCGTTGCAGCAGGACCTGGCGCTGGTCAACCTCCTCGGCCTCACCCATGTCGAGCGCAACGCCCACCATTTCATCGACGGCTTCAGCGGTTCGCAACGCGAGGCGCGGGCATTCCTCCGGGCGCATCCCGACCTCTACCACATGCAGAACGGCAAGGTCCGGCTGAGGATCGAAAACGGCCGCTGCGCGATCGCCTCCCTCGATTGCCCCGGCTTCGGCACCTGGCTTCCGCCCGATTTCGACAGCGCCCGCCCGATGCCGGCGGCACGGTGGCCAAAAGCGGAAGGCGGCGTGGAATGATCGGCGATTACCGGACCCTGGACGCGCTCGCGATCGCCGACATGATCCGGCGCGGCGACGTCAGCGCGGCGGAAGTGCTCGAAACGGCGATCGCCGCGATCGAGGCGGAGAACGGCCCGCTCAACGCGGTCGTGACGAAACTCTACGAGCAAGCGAGGGACGCGGTCGCGGAAGGGCTTCCCGAGGGCCCCTTCGTCGGCGTTCCCTATCTCTTCAAGGAGTTGGTCGTCTCGGTGCGGGGCGCGCCCACCACCTTCGCCTCGCGGCTTTACGCGGCCAACGTGGCCGGCGCGGACAGCGAGATCGTGACGCGCTGCCGCCGCGCCGGCATGGTCGTCCTCGGCAAGACGAACTCCTCGGAATACGGCTTGCAGCCGGTGACGGAGCCACATCTCTTCGGCCCAACGCACAACCCGTGGAACACGGCCTTCTCGCCGGGCGGGTCGAGCGGCGGCGCCGCCGCGGCGGTCGCGACCGGCATGGTGCCGCTTGCCCACGCCACGGATGGCGGCGGCTCGATCCGTATCCCCGCCTCGTGCTGCGGCCTGTTCGGGCTGAAGCCGACGCGCGCGCGCATCACCGCCGGCCCGGAAGGAGGCGAAGGGCTTGCCGGCCTCGCCAGCCAGCATGCCGTCACGCGCACGGTGCGCGACAGCGCCGCATTGCTCGACGCCACCGCCGGCCCCTTGCCGGGCGACCCGTACTGGCCGCAGCGGCCGGGCCGCTCCTACCTCGAGGCCGCCTCGCGCGATCCGGCCAGGTTGCGCATCGCCTTCTCCACCGCCGCGCCCAACGGCGCGACGATCCACCCGGACTGCGTCGAGGCGACGCTGCGGATGGCGAGGTTGTGCGAGGGTCTCGGCCACCATGTCGAGGAGGCGATGCCGCAATTCGACATTCGTCGCGTGGAGCAGGGCTTCGCCCACGTCTTCCAGGCCAATGTGATGGCCAGTATCGGCCGCGCCACGGGCGGCACGCTGCCGGAGGAAGGCGCGGTCGAGCCGCTGACCATGGCGCTGGCCCGGCGCGGGTCGGAGATCCCGGCCCCGACCTACATCGCCGACCTTCAGGCCCTGCATCGCGAATCGCGCATGATCGCGCGCTTTCACGAGACGTTCGACCTGTGGCTGACGCCGACGCTGGCGACGCCGCCACCGCCGGTCGGCGCGTTCGATTCCGACATCACCGATGTCGAGCTATGGCTCGAAAGGCTGACGGGCTTCATCCCCTTCACCTACCTCGCCAACGTCACCGGCCAGCCCGCCATGTCGGTGCCGGCGGGCCTGTCGGCGCAGGGCCTGCCCATCGGCTGCCATTTCACCGCCCGCTACGGCGAGGAAGATCTCCTGTTCGCGCTCGCCGGCCAGATCGAGCGCGCCGCGCCATGGTCCGATATGACGGCTTCGGCAACGGAAACGGCCGGTCGCCCGCGGGCGTGAGACAGCGCCACTAAAGCAAGGGTTGCGGCCAGCCATCAGCTGGCTGCCGATGCCGCCGGCATGGCCTGCTCCCGGGCAGCCGTGAGCAAGCCCTCATGCTGCTCGTCCTGCCCTGCCCATCACCCTTGATTAAAAAGTTGACTCTTATTATCCACTATTTGACATGGCGCAACGACACGGGCTCTCCGGAGCGTCTTGATTGGGCGCATCGTGGCCGGTTGGGCATGTGCCGGGGGCGGTGTTTCGTTTGCGCGGTGGCGATGAGGGGAAGGCGATGACGGCGGAAGATTTCGAGCCGCATTTTGCCCGGCTGGGCGGCGACCCGGTTCGCGACGCGTTCACCACGCGCCGCGCGGTGATGCCGTGGCGCACGCGCCGGCCGCTGGCGGCGGCGGAGGTCGCGCCGACATGGGCGCATCTCGTGCGCGACCACCGGCCCGCCGGCCCCGACGCGCCGCGCCTCGCCTATGTGCATGTTCCCTTCTGCGCCAATCATTGCCTGTTCTGCGGCTTCTACCGCAACGCCTACACACCGCAGGCCGCGACCGCCTATACCGACCTCCTGGTCGCCGAGATCGGGCGCGAGGCGGACGCGCCCGCCATGCAGGCCCAGGCCATAAACGCCGTCTATCTCGGCGGCGGCACGCCGAGCGCGCTGTCGGCCGAGGAGCTGTCGCGGTTGATCGCCACGATCCGCCGCACGCTGCCGCTGGCCCCCGATTGCGAGATCACCATCGAGGGCCGCATCATCCATTTCGACGCCGAGAAGGTCGATGCCTGCCTGGAAGCCGGCGCCAACCGCATCTCGATCGGCGTCCAGAGCTTCGACACCGCCGTGCGCCGCCGCCAGGGCCGCCGCGCCGGCAGGGAAGAGGCCATCGCCTTCATCGAGGCGCTGCGGGACCGCGACCGGGCGGCAATCGTCATCGACCTGCTGTTCGGCCTGCCGGGCTAGACGGAAGAGGTCTGGCGCGAGGATCTGGCCATCGCCGCGGCAATCGCTCCCGACGGCGTCGATCTCTACGGCCTCAACCTCATTCCCGGCACGCCGCTGCACCACGCCGCCAGCGCCGGCAAGTTCCCCGACGCGCCGACGCTGGCCGACCTCGGCGGCTTCTACCGCATAGGCGCGGATTTCCTCGACGGTCGGGGCTGGGAGCAGATCAGCAACAGCCATTGGCGGCGCACCCCGCGCGAGCGCAACATCTACAACCTGCGCATCAAGGAAGGCGTGGACTGCCTCGCCTACGGCTCCGGCGGCGGCGGCAATCTCGGCCGCTACAGCTATGCGGTCGCGCCCGAGCTCCAGACCTATGCCGAAGGCGTGCGCGCCGGCCGCAAGCCGATCGAGGGCATGCGCGTCAGCGACTCCTTCCAGCCGCTGCGCAACGTCATCACCTCCGGCATCGAGAAGGGCCGGCTCGACATGTCCGCCATCGCGCCGCTGGCACCGGTCGGAGACGTGGCCGGCCGCCTCGCCCCGCTTCTCCGCCAGTGGCGCGAGGCCGGCCTCGTCGAGTTCGCGGGCGATGTCGTCACGCTGACGACCGCGGGGCGCTTCTGGTACTCCAACCTGATCTTCGCTTTCGACGCCATCCTGTGCCCGGCCCCGCCGGTGCCGGCCGCCGAGCCATCCCTCGTCCACAACCCGCACAAGAAGAGAGAGCTTTCATGAGCGCTTCCCCCAATCTCGACGCCATTCGCCGCGAGCTTGCCGAAAATCCCGGCGGCGTCCTCGAATCCACGGCCGCCCAGAACGGCCTGTCGCTGCAGGCCGTGGTCGAGCTGCTGCCGCAGGAAATGTGGGCGCGCGTGCCCGGCGACCTGTTCGTCGAGGTGATGGAGGACCTGACCACCTGGGGCAAGGTCACGGTCATCGCCCACACGAAAGACGTCATCCTAGAGGTCGAGGGCGAGGTGCCGCCCGGCAAGCTCGGCCACGGCTTCTACAACCTGCACGGCGACAGCCCCATCGGCGGCCACCTGCGCGCCGGCAACTGCAAGGCGATCCACTTCCTGCGCCGCCCGTTCATGGGCAAGGAATCGGTGTCGATCCAGTTCTTCAACGAGGAAGGCGGCTCGATGTTCAAGGTCTTCGTCGGCCGCGACGAGAACCGGGCGCTGAAGCCCGATCAGGTCGAGCGCTTCGAGCAGCTGAAAGCCCGGCTGACCCGGAAGGCGGAAGCGGCCTGACATGACGGTGACGGTGATCTTCGGGGCGCGCACGGGCGTCGGCTTCCATCTCGCGCGGCTGATGCGCGCGCGGGGTGAGCCGGTCGTCGCCATGCTGCGTCCCGGCACCGACGCCGGCCCGCTGGAGGCGCTGGGCGTCCGGGTCTGCCGCGGCGACGCCTTCTCGGGCGACGACATCGACGCCGCGCTCGACCTTGCCGGCGAGGGTGAGGCCGGGGGCGAATTCGACGTCGTCTCCACCGTCGGCGGCCGCCGTGAGGACGGCCGCTTCGCCGACGAGGGCGGCAACGTCAACGTCGTCGACCGTGCCGCCCGGCGCGATCTCGGCCGCCTCGTCCTCATCACCTCGATCGGCTGCGGCGAGATGGCGCCTTATCGCTCCGAGCGGGCGATCGCCGCCTTCGGCGCCTCGGTCGACGCCAAGACCCGCGCCGAGAACCACGCGCGGCGCGTCGTCCCCTCCGCCACCTTCATCCGGCCGGGCGGCCTGCGCTCCGAGCCGGCCACCGGCCGCGGCATCCTGTCGGACGACCCGCAGATCCACGGCTTCATCCACCGCGAGGACGTCGCGGACCTTATCGCGCGCGCCTTGCGCGATCCGGCCACGCAGGGCCGGGCCTTCGCCGCGGTCGACGCCGATCAGGCGCGTTCCGCCAATCCCATCGAGCCATTTCCCCTAGCCAGATGAGACCATCCATGCAGCACAAGGGACCACGAAATGAAGCTCGGCTTCCTGATGATCATCTTCACGCTCGCCGACAACGGCCAGCTTTCCGGCGCCTTCGTCAACACCGCCACGCTTGAGGAGTGCGAACGGCGCGCCGCCGTGGTGCGCAACATCCTCGAGCAGGGCGACACCCCCATCGAGCAGATGGTCTGCCGCGCCTCGGACGCCGAGTTCGAACCCTTCGTCCACGGCATGGAGGAGTTCGCCGAGCGCCAGACCTACATCGTCTCCTTCGACGACGAGCGCGCGACGGTCGAGAAGGCCGCGACTTGCGACGACGTGACGCCGGCGGCGGGCAGCTGGTGCGTCACCTCGATGCAGAAATTCGCGTCGGAAGCGCAGTAGCGCTCCGGCCGAAAACCGGCGGGGCCTCGCCCCGTCCTTTGCCTCCGAAACGAAAACAAAATCCACGTCTGGAGAGTTGGGATCATGAACGATACCGCCACCCTCGCCAGCCAGAAGGGGAAGAACCCTTCCAGCCAGACAATCTTGAAGGCGGCCGCGCTCGCGCTGCTGTTCTCGACCGCCGGCATCGCCATCGACGCCGCGCGCACGCAAGCCCACGCGCAGGACAGCGCGACCTGGCTCGACACCATCGCCGTCGTCGGCACCCGCACCGAAACCTCCGTGCAGGACAACTCCGCCTCGGTCGCGGTCGTCGGCGAGGAGGAGATCGCCAGGAAGTCGGGCGAATCCATCGCCGATATGCTGCGCGACGTGCCCGGCGTCCAGGTGGTCGACGATTCGATCCCCGGCATGAAGCGGCTCTCCATCCGGGGCGAATCCTCGCGCCGCGTCACCATCCTGATCGACGGGCAGGAGATCACCGACCATTCGAATTACGGCACGCCGATCCTGGTCGATCCGTCCAATGTCGAGCGCATCGAGGTGGTGCGCGGGCCGGCCTCGGTGCTGCATGGCGCCAAGGCCATCGGCGGCGTCGT
>DAOMOI010000011.1:0-18732 GCA_035444225.1 Aquamicrobium sp.
TTCGAGCGCGTGCTCGGCCGCTACGGCGAGACGATCGAGGTCTGGGACGTCGTCAACGAGCCGATCGACACCCAAGGCGGCAAGGACGGGTTGCGGCGCAATACCTTCCACCGCGTCTTCGGCCCCGGCTATATCGCCGAGGCGCTGGAAACCGCGCGTCACTACGCGCCCCGCGCCAGGCTGATGCTGAACGACTACAGCCTCGAATACGACAACCCCGTCGAGGCCGACCGGCGCAAGGCGTTCCTGCGGCTTCTTTCCGGGCTGAAGGGGCGCGGCGTGCCGCTCGACGGCGTCGGCGTGCAGGCGCATCTCGACCTCGGCAAGGGTCCGCTCAAGCGCTCGGTCATCGCCCCCTTCCTCCAGGAGATCGCCGATATGGGGCTGGAGATCTACGTCACCGAGCTCGACGTCAAGGAGCGCGACTATCGCGCCACGGCCGGGACGCGCGACGACCGCGTCGCCGACGAGGTGGCGCGCTATCTCGACATCGCGCTCGACCAGAAGGCGGTGAAGGGCGTCACCGCCTGGGGGCTTTCCGACCGGTACTCCTGGCTCGGGGTCGAGCGCGGCGACCGCGTCGACCGCAGGCGCTACGGCAACCCCG
The DNA here is from genome assembly GCA_035444225.1 of Aquamicrobium sp. Classification (GTDB taxonomy): domain Bacteria; phylum Pseudomonadota; class Alphaproteobacteria; order Rhizobiales; family Rhizobiaceae; genus Aerobium. The sequence goes on from DAOMOI010000011.1 coordinate 608, forward strand.
CGCCCAATCGCGGCCTGCCCTACGACGCGGCCATGCAGCCCAAGCGCATGCGCCAGGCGCTGGCGAGCGCCTTCTCGGGCGGCCTGACCTGAAGTCGTCTAGACGATCAGCCGGCCGTTCCTCAGCTCGGCGAGGCTTTGCGCCGTGCGGTCAACCGGCTTGCGGGCCTTCTTCACCCAGCCGATCAGCTCGGCCATGCCGGTCTCGAAGTCGCGGCGCGGCCGGAAGCCGAAATCGCGCTCCAGCTTGGCGATGGCGGCGAAGCAATGGCGGATGTCGCCGACCCGGTAGCGGTCGAGAATCTGCGGCGCGATGTTCTTCTTCAACAGCCGCGCCAGAAGCCGGGCGATCTGGTTGACGGTGACGGAGCGGCCGGAGCCGACATTATAGGCGTCGAAGACCGGCCGGTCGCTGTCGAGCACGGTGGCGAAGGCGTCGGCCACATCGAGCACATGGACGAAATCGCGCTTCTGCTCGCCATCCTCGAACACCAGCGGCGGCTGGTCGTTCAACAGCCGCGAGATGAAGATCGCCGCGACGCCGGTGTAAGGATTGCTCAGCGCCTGGCGCGAGCCGTAGGCGTTGAACAGCCGCAGCGCCACGGTCGGGATGTCGAGCGCAGCACCCACCGACAGGAACATCTCCTCGTGGTCGCGCTTGTTGACGGCGTAGATCGAGGCCGGCCTGAGCGGCTTGTCCTCGCCGGTCGGCACCGGCTCCAGCCGGCGGCCGTCCCGCGACAGCTCCCACTCATGCGCCTCGAGCTGCGCGCGCGGGCGCATCGGCGGCGCCGTGACCGCCTCGCCGCCGTCTAGCCTGTAGGCGCCCTCGCCGTAGATCGACATCGAGGAGGCCACCGCGATGCGGCGCACCTGATGGTTGCCGCGCGACAGCACTTCGAGGATGACGGCCGCGGCCAGCGTGTTGTTGCGGGTGTAGTCGACGATGTTGGTCATCGACTGGCCGACGCCGACCGAGGCCGCCAGATGGGCGAGATGGGTGGTGCCGGAGAGGCTGGCCTCGAAGACGCCGTCGTCGAGGATGTTGCCGCGCAGGCGCCGCGCCGCCGGGTTCAGGTAGACCGGCCAGCCGTCTGCGTCGAGCTCGGCGTCGGCGTGGACCAAAGGCAGCAGGCAGTCGAGCACGGTGACGTCGAAGCCGCGCGCGAGCAGGCGGTCGACCAGATGGGAGCCGATGAAACGGGCCCCGCCGGTGACGAGGACATGACCCCTAGACATTGGCGGAACTCCTTGACGGTGAGGGGATCGGGCTTGGGCCGGCCATGCCGGCGACTGCGGAAGGCCGGTTCGCCTCGCGGAGCGAGCGGGCGGCGGGTTCGGGCGCGACGGCGACGCCGCCGCGCACCAGTTCGTTGTTGGCGTCCGACTTCTCGGTGCGCTCCCACACAAGCCCCTCGTCGCGCAGATACATCTTGAAGCCGATGGCGAGCGGGATCAGCCACACCAGCCACCAGGCCATGACGAAGAGCGGGTTGACGCGAAGCATGTACCAGATGCGCGCCCACACGCTGTCGAGCACCAGCGCCGTGCGCCGCCATGTGCGGATGTAGAGCATGGTGATCGACAGCGCGAAGAAGACGAGGTTGGCCGCCACCAGCGGCAGGAGCCACAGCGGCAGCGGCGAAGACTCGTCGTACCAGCGCCACAGCGCCCATATGCCGACGGGCACGCCGACCGCGTTGAGCCACAGCGACAGGCACGGCAGGAAGTTCAGCCACGCCTTGAGCCGGTCGCGCGGCTTCATGCCCATCGCGCGCAGCGGCGTGCCGAGGCTCTGGAAGAAGCCGGCCACCCAGCGCTTGCGCTGGGTGATGCCGTGGGCGAAGGTCGACGGCACCTCCTCGATCAGCGAGCCGGCGATGATGCCGAGCCGCTTGCCGTTGACCCAGAAGCGCATGCCGACTTCCGGGTCCTCGATGGTCAGCCACGGGTGGAAGCCGCCGAGCCTGATCAGGTCGGAGGCGCGGAAGAACAGGCCCTTGCCCAGCACCCAGTAGGGATGCCGGCCATCGGCCGACAGATGCGGATATTTGGAGCCGTCCCAGGCCATGTGGTCGAAGGCGTGCCAGCTGGCGGCGAGCGTATCGTTCAAATTGCCGGCGACGTTCTGCGCCTGGAGCACGTCGTAGTCGCGCATGCCGATGGCCGCGGCGAGGAAATGGTCGCGCGGCGGGCAGCTGTCGGCGTCGATGTAGTTGACGAGGAAATCCTCCTTGTGCGCCAGCGCCGAGGCGACCTGATAGAAGGCGTAGACCAGCTGGCGCGTCTTCTTGGGCGGCAGCGCGCGGTTGCGCATGCGCCGGCCCTGATGCCACCAATAGGCCTTCGGCGTGCGCTCCCACGCCACCCATACCTTGCTCCAGCTCGAATGGGTGGTCGGCGGCACCTCGATCACCTGCACGAAGGGGAAGCCGCGCTGGAGCCGCTTCAGCGCTGCCACGGTCTCGACGTCGTCGGCGTTGGGGATGGCGATCACGGCGTAGCGGTCGGCGGGGTAGTCGATGCGGGCGAGCGAATGAAAGGTGGTGCGCATCGTCTCTTCCGCCTCGCGCAGCACCGGATAGAACAGCACGATATAGGGATAATAGGTGATCGACCGCTTCGCCTCATCGCTGGTATCGACCCGGTTGACCGGCCGGGTGAAGAAATAGAAATCGACCGCGAAGGTGAGGAAATAGAGCACCTGGACGGCGACGAACACGCTGCTCAGGACCACGTCGTCGAGGGGCATGGCGGCTTTCCCTCATTGCAACGTGGCATGATGGGGGTGCCGGACGCGGATGCCGTCGGCATCGACCTCCGCCGATCCCAAGGCAGGCGCGGGGCGCCGCTTGCGCGACCCGCCAAGCTCCAGCGGCTTGCCCGGCGCGGCCGGGTAGCCGATGCCGCAGGCGACCAGCCCGGCGGCGGCAAGGGCTGTCGGATCGAAGGCGTTGCGCAGATCGACGAACACGGGGGCGGCGAGGCCGGCGGCGAGGCGCGACAGGTCGAGCTGGCGCAGTTCCGCCCATTCGGTCGCGAGCACCGCGCAATGTGCGCCCGCCACGCAATCGTAGCCGTCGCGGGCGAAGACCACATCGGTCAGGAACCCGGCGGCATTCTCCATGCCCTGCGGGTCGTAGACGCGCACGCAGGCCCCCCTCTGCTGGAGGACGGAAATCAGGGCAAGCGCCGGCGAGTCGCGCATGTCGTCGGTGTCGGGCTTGAAGGTGAGGCCGAGCACGGCGACGGGCTTGCCGCCGACGTCGCCGCCCATGGCCTCGATGACGCGGTGGCCCATGGCGTATTTGCGCTCCTCGTTGACGAGGATCGCCTCCTCCACCAGCCGGAGCGACATGCCGAACTCGCGCGCCGTGGCGGCGAGCGCGGAGGTGTCCTTGGGGAAGCAGGAGCCGCCGAAGCCGGGGCCGGCGCGCAGGAAGTCCTCGCCGATGCGCCGGTCGAGGCCGATGCCGCGCGCCACGTCGCGCACGTCGGCCGCGGCCGCCTCGCACAGATCGGCGATCTCGTTGATGAAGGTGATCTTGAGCGCCAGAAAGGCGTTGGCCGCGTATTTGGTGATCTCGGCGGCGGTTCGCGTGGTGGCGAGCAGCGGCACGCCGGCATCGGTCAACGGACGGTAGAGACGCGCCAACGCATGGCGGGCGCGCAAATCCTGCGTGCCGATGACGACCCGGTCGGGCCGCATGAAGTCGGCAAGGGCGCTGCCCTCGCGCAGGAATTCGGGGTTGGAGGCGACGGAAAGGTCGAGATCGGGACGAACGGCGGCGATCAGGCGCTCGACGGCATCGCCCGTACCGGCCGGCACCGTCGACTTGATGACGACGATCACGCGCCCATGGGCCATGACCGCGATCTCTTCGGCAACGGCGAAGATGCTGGTCAGGTCGGCCTCGCCGGAGCGCGCCGGCGGGGTGCCGACGGCGATCATCACCAGATCGACGCCGCCGTCGAGAACGGGCAGGCCACCGGCGAAGTCGAGCCTTCCTGCCCGCCGGTTCCAGGCGATCAGCTGCTCCAGCCCCGGCTCGTAGATCGGGCAACAGCCCGCGTTCAGATCGGCGATCCTGGCCGCGTCGGTGTCGACGCAAGTGACGACATTGCCCATCTCCGCGAAGCACGCGCCGCTGACGAGCCCGACATATCCACACCCCACCACGACGATACGCATGACCCCTGCTCCCGCTCCGTTCAACCGTAGGCCACGGCCGGCAGTTCCGGGCGGGCGGACCGCCATCCTTGCACCAGCCGGGTTGCAAATTCCGCGATCGTGGCTTCCAGCCCGACGGCGAGCGACGTGCGCGGGCTCCAGCCAAGGAACTCCATCGCCCGCGAGATGTCGGGGCGGCGGCGGCGCGGATCATCGACGGGAAGCGGCATATGCACGATCGCCGAGGACGAGCCGGTCATGGCGATGATTGTCTCGGCGAGATCGCGGACCCGATATTCCTCGGGATTGCCCAGATTGACGGGACGATCCATCGCGGCGCCGGACGCCATCGCCCGGACGAAGCCCTCGATCAGATCGTCGACATAGCAGAAGGAGCGCGTCTGCGAGCCGTCGCCATAAAGGGTGAGCGGCATGCCCCGCAGCGCCTGCACGATGAAGTTGGAGACCACGCGGCCGTCGTCGAACTGCATGCGCGGGCCGTAGGTGTTGAAGATGCGCACGATCCGCGCGCTGAGGCCCATCTGGCGCGAGAAATCGGTGACGAGGGTTTCGGCAAAACGCTTGCCCTCGTCGTAGCAGGAGCGCGGCCCGACCGTGTTGACGTTGCCCCAATAGTGCTCGGGCTGGGGATGCTGCTCGGGATCGCCGTAGATTTCCGAGGTCGAGGCATGGAGAAGCCACGCGCCGTCGCGCCGCGCGCGCTGAAGCAGGTTCAACGTGCCCTGCGCGCAGACCAGCGCCGTCTTGACCGCGTCGCGCTGGTAGTGGACCGGCGAGGCCGGACAGGCGAGATTGTAGATCTGGTCGAAACGCGGCAGCGCCTCGGGCACCGGGTTCAGGATGTCGTGCTCCAGAAGATAAAAGCGCGGGCTGGCCGCGAGATGCGCGACATTGGCGCTGCGCCCGGTGTCGAAATTGTCGAGGCACACGACCTCGTGCCCCTCCCCGACCAGCCGCTCGCACAGATGCGAACCGAGGAAGCCGGCGCCGCCGGCGACGAGCACGGTGGCCCTGCCGGCGAACGGGGCCGCGACGATGGGTGAATGTCCTTCTGGTATGCGCATCATGGATCTCCATCCATCGGCCGCGGCGCCGGGGTCAGCCCTTCGGGGGATCAGCCTCCGGCGCCGCCGGCTGCGGCGGGGGCGACGGTGAGGCGGCTGCTGCGGGGATTGGCCGGCGCCGGCCAGCCGCCCTCGGGCGGCTCCGCCACGGCCATGTGGTTCTGGTGATAGACGGGCAGGAGGCCGGCCTGATAGTTGACGTTCTGCACCTTGACGCCATCGGTCAGGCTCAGATCGGCGGCGCCGACCGTCAGGCCGTTGACCTCGATCGAACGGACGAACAGGTTGCGGTCGCGGCCCCAGCCTTCTTCCTTGAACTTGTCGTTCACCAGGACGATGGAGATCGGCGCATTGGCCCGGAAAGCCTTGTCCTCGACGCGGAACTCGAAGCGCTCGATATAGCGGTCGGGAGCCGGGCTGAAGAACAGGCGGCCCTCGTTGACGGTGTCGATGGCCTTCGTCAGCTCGCCGCGGCCGATGACCTTGTCGCCCATCCTGATCTCGAAGGCGGGCGCGCCGTCATATGCTTCTCCAGCGGCCAGGAACGATATGCGCGATTCTGCATAGGCGGCAGATGTAATCGCAAGCTGAAGCGATGCCGCACAGAACACGCATGCTTTAATGTTTGCCATGTACATCTTTAAACCCTTCCCGTTCTCGTCGGATTTTCCCGAATATCCGAAATGTTACTCACCATCGAAACATTCTGTGAAGATCGCGTTTTGTGATTAGACCTCAAAATTGGAGTTAATCTGTTTGAGTTAGTTGCCTGCTCGGCCTGCGGCGCTATCATCCAGACCGGGATTTTCCAGTTCGACACGCGCAGCAGGGGATGGCTCCGGTGGAGCGACGCCGCTTCCTGAAAACCTTGGCCGCCGCCTCGATCGGGCCGTTGCTCGCGGCCTGCGCCGGCGACGGCCGGCAGGCGGCCGAGCCGTTCGACGAGGAGGGCGAGACGCAGACGCTTGCCAAGGCGGCGGCGGCGAGCGGCCGCCGCTTCGGCACCGCCGTCAACACGACGACGCTGCGCTCGCGCTCGCACGGCTATCGCGCGGTGCTGGGGCAATGCTCGTCGGTGACGCCGGAATGGTCGTTCAAGTGGGACCGGCTGTGCCCACGACCCGGCCAGTACGATTTCCGCGAGGCGGACCGGATCGCCGATTTCGCGCGCGGCGAGCGCAAGCACATGCGCGGCCACACGCTGTTGTGGCATCTCGGCATGCCGCGCTGGGCCGATGCCCTCCTGGCGGAAACGCGCGAATGGAGCCACGTCCGCGGCTATTTCCAGGCGGTGATGCCGCGCTATGCCGACGTGATCGACGAGTGGGACGTGGTCAACGAGCCGATCGGCAGCCACGCCGATGGATTGCGCGGCAACCAGTTTCTGCGCGCCTTCGGCGCGGATTACATCGACTGGGCCTTCTGGACCGCGCGTGAGATGGCGCCGCGGGCGCGGTTGTACCTCAACGAGTACGGGCTGGAATATGCGTCGGCCGAGGAGGGGCGCCGGCGCCTGGCGCTCCTCAAGCTTGCGGAGGGGATGCTGCGGCGCGGCGTCCCGTTCGACGGGGTCGGGCTTCAGGCCCATCTCGACCTGCGCAAGGGCGGGATCTACGCCGATGGCGTCTACGGGCTGCTGCGCGACCTGTCGAATCTCGGCCTGCGCGTCTCGATCACCGAGCTCGACGTGCGCGAGAGCGACCGCAGGATGCCGCTCAAGGCCCGCGACACGGCGGTCGCGGACGAGGTGCGGCGCTATCTCGACATCGCGCTGGATTTCCCGGCTGTCCGGTCGGTCTCGACATGGGGGCTGAGCGACGGCGATTCCTGGCTGGCCTACAAGGCGGGGGGACGTGCCGACAATCGCGGCCTGCCCTACGATCGCGACTGGCGGCGCAAGCCGATGCGCACGGCAATCGAGACCGCCTTTCTCGGCAGCCGGCGCAGCGAGGCGAGCTAGCTCGAGCCGTTTCGCGGCGGATGGGAATGGAGGTTGCGCGAGAGCTGGGAATAGAGGCCGCGCGTGCCGTCCGAAATGCCGACGCCGAACTCGTTCATCAGCTGGCGCTCGCAGCGCGCGAAGAGATGGTGCAGCCGGGCGTGGTCGCCCTGCTCGGCCGCCTCGGTCATCAGGATCTGGAACGCCTGCTCGTTGCAGGGGTCGATGGCCAGAAGCTTGTGCGCGCAAAGCCCGCGCGCCGGGGGCGAAAGGCTCGAATCGGCGAGCGCGCCGACCAGCTTCTCGATCAACGCGCTGCGCAGGCGCTCGCGCTGGTCGGACAGCCACTCCTCGAATTCGGGGCTGGACGCCCCGATGTCGGCCAGGAGGTCGCCGCCATACAGCTCGCAGGCGCTGACGATCGACGCCTCGTCGTCGCCGTCGAGCGCGTCGAGGAAGTCGTGCAGATCCCAGTCGATCCCGTGCTGCATCAGGTAGACCAGCGTGAAGTTGGACCCGATGAGCTGGAAGCCGTTCTCATCCTGAAAGCGGCGGATGCGCACCAGGTTCTGGCGCAGGTTGGCGCTGGCCTTCTCGAGATCGGCATCGGGCCAGAAGATGGATTTGAGACGCTGTCGCGACATCATCATCCTCGAGCCCGAAAGCAGAAGATAGGTCGCGATACGGAAACAGCTCGACGGCACTGTCGATTGCACGACCCCGTCGACCGCGATGCTGCAAACACCCAAGGTATTCATCGAGATGCGCGGTATATGCTTCGGTTCTGATGCGCGTGTCGTGTTCATGCCCCGCTCCTGATACGGTTCACCGCACGCCCCCACCCCCTCATTCACGACATAATACTATATCGTTCTCAATAAATTAGCAAAGGGTTGTTTTCATATTTCCATAAAACGAAACAGATTCGACAATCATTTTCAGAATTATATTTTCGTTTTCATTATTTCAACTCAACAGCAATCCATGGCGGGAAATATTCATGGAATATCGCCTCGTCGAAAGAAATCAGCACTCATATGCGCTGGAAGACATGCACAGAAATGCAGCAATCCCGGCAATGATGCCGCCATGCGAAGGACTTGCTTCTTCACAATCGCAAGCATCGTTGGAACACCGGGAAACTCTACGCGTCAGACGCCGCGTTCGCTGCTGCATCACGGCAGCACCCCTGCCCGTCCACCATTCTTGTTCAGCCTCCTTTTCTGATAATCCACCGTTCAGTTTTTGGATCTAAGCGAAAGATACCTGTTACCGATCCTAGTATCGAATATTCTTTTCACGGATAAAATCGAATATGAACCTGTTGATTTCGATGATCTCCGATATGACTTCGTTGATACGCGCGATCTCGGCATCGCCGAGCGCCTCGATCTTCCCATATTTGAGGGTGTCGCCATAGTCGGCTATCCTCAGGAGCTGCGTGGCCTCTATCTCTCCATGCTCGTCGAATGAATAGATGCAATGGTTATACTTGTTGCGCACCCTGGCGCCCGTCTTCATCCGGGCGACGAGCGGCATCAGGCGCGCGCGGATTTCCCTCTCGGTCGAATCCAGCCGCAGCAGCCGCTCGATCAACTCCAGCCGCGCCCTCGACGTGTTCAGCGTCAGGAACGTGACGATGGCCACGTCCTTGCCCGAGCGCATCAGGAACGCCATCAGGTAGATGAGCAGGCTCTCCGTATTGGTCCACGCATAATTCAGCTTTCCGATCAGCAGCAGCAGCTCTTCGTTGCGCATGACACGACACTCAAGGGGTAGGCGCCGCTCCCGCGCCGCCGGCGCCGCGCGCCGCCATCGGGGCGGCGATGCCCGGCGCGCCCGCCAGGCCCCGGCGATAGGTCGCGGCGGCCTGCGTCCTGTTGCTGACACGCAGCTTCGAAAGGAGGTTGTGGACGTGCACCTTCACCGTGTGCTCCGACAGGGACATCCTGTGGGCGATGAGCTTGTTCTGATGCCCCTCCGAGAGCAGCTCGAGGATTTCCTGCTCGCGCGCGGTCAGCGAGCACAGCGGCGGCGTCGCCGGCCTTGCGCCGGCCGCGGGCGCGGCCTCGACGATTTCAGGGCGCGGCGGCGCGATCTGCGGCGCGGGCGGAGGCGCGACGGCGGGAAGCGCATTCCGCCGGTTGACCACGGGATAATATTCACCGCCGCTCAGCAGAAGCAGCACGGCCGCCAGCCAGACCTCGAGCTTGAGCGTCATCGGCAGGATGCCCTGCACCTTCTGCGCCGCGAACAGCTCGCAGCAATGCGCCGGCATTTCGGTGTCGTCGACGAGGATGGCGATCACCGCCGACGGGTGCAGCGCGCGCTGGGCCTCAATCTCGCGCGCGATCCCCGTTCCGCACCCGGCATGGACGAGGATGAGCCGGATGTCGCCGTCGGAATCGGCGATGGTGGCGCCCGCCTCGCATATGAGCGCCTGGCAGCCCCTGAGCTGCTCCTGCAGCGTGCGGGCGAGACTCTGGTAGAGCGTTCCGGCATGCGCCACGATCATGATGTGGGCCGCCTCCCTCTCCATCATCGTATTGTTATGGATGCCTCCTTCGGTTGCCATGGAGCCTCCCTGAGCATCTGTTACGCAACGTGATTGCTGCGGGCTGTGGTCAACGGATTGTTATTGTTACCACGACGTTAACACCACGAGCGTGACTCGGCCGTTAGTCGTGTCGAGCTAACCCGGAAAGCGTTACCGGACATGCGCTCCGCCCCGACCGTCTGGCCCCGATGCCGCCTATATCGGTTTAAGCCGTCCGTCGGGGTTTTGCCGCCGCGACGGCGGGCCGCGCGGCATGGTTTTCCGCGCCACGCAAGGAACACGCGGAAGAAAACCGATGGAAAGAGCTAATCCGGGAAGATTAGCGGAGCCCAGCCTGGCTCCCGGCCGAACGCTCCGGCCCCGCATCGCCTCTTCTGCTTAGACTTGATTGTTGTCTTATCAACCGCGACGCGATCGTGAACCGTATGTCCTGCGCGGCCTCGTCCATTCGGGACGGCGCCGGCCAGCAGGCGGAACGATCCGGCATCCCGTTTGAAATGAAGAGGGAAGGCCGTTCCGCCACCAGAGCACCCACTGGAGGAGCGGAAAAATGGACTACAATTCGAGCACCGTGAACAATTCCGGCACGCAGCAGGAAAACAGCTTGCTGTCGGACTGGCAGAATGTCGGCTCCGACAATTCCGACAATTCCAACCAGGGAAACGACAACTCCAATCAGGGCAACGACAACTCGACCAATGTCGGCCTCGACGTCGCCGTTTCCGATTCGCTGAACGACAATTCCGACAACTCGGTCAACGACTCCGGTAACGACAATTCGGTCAACGATTCCGGAAACGACAATTCCGTCGATGTCGCCCTGACGGACGCGCTCAACGACAAGTCGATGAACGATTCCAACAACGACAATTCGGACAATTCGGTCAACGACTCCGGCAATGACAATTCCGTCGACGTCGCCCTGACGGACGCGCTCAACGACAAGTCGGTGAACGATTCCAACAACGACAACTCGGTCAACGATTCCGGCAACGACAACTCCGACAATTCGACCAATGTCGACGTCGCCCTGACCGATGCGCTCAACGACAAGTCGGTCAACGATTCCGGAAACGACAACTCGACCGACAATTCGACCGACGACTCGCGCAACTGGCAGAACAACACCGCCTACGCGATGGGCGAGTCGATCACGGATTCGTTCAACGACAACTCCGACAACTCGGTTGCCGACTCCGGCAACGACAACTCCACCAACGATTCCAACAATGACAGCTCGGTCAACGATTCCGGAAACGACAATTCCGTCACCGATTCCGGCAACACGGCGACCGATTCCTTCAATGACAATTCGACGGCGCTGAATGTCGCTCTCGCCGATGCGTTCAACGACAAGTCGGTGAACGACTCGGGCAACGACAACTCGACCGACAACTCCGTCAACGATTCCAACAACGACAACTCGGTCAACGATTCCGGAAACGACAATTCCGATCACTCGGTGACCGATTCCTACAATGACGCATCGACCCAGCTCGACCTTGCCCTGAACGTCGCCATCAGCGACGCCTTCAACGACAAGTCGATCGACAACGCGTTCAACGATTCGAGCACCTCGTTCGGCCGGATCGACGTCAACTTCGAGGACGTGTTCAATGGCGCGTTCGGCGACGGCAGCTACAACACCGCCTTCGCAGTGAGCCAGGTGGCCGACATCATCGACCACGACATGCTGTCCGGCTTCTCGCAGGACAACTCGGGCACATTCAACTCGTACGCCACCGCCGCGGAGGCCGGCATCAGCGGAAGCTGGGACGGCATCGGCTCGTCCAACAGCAACGGCGGCAACAACGTGTCCGACATCACCGCCATCGCCGACGGCCGCGCCAGCTCCGGCGGCACCGCCTTCAACATGGACGTGGTGATGGGCGCCAACCTGCAACAGAACGCCTTCGACGCCACCGTCGTCGGCGGCAGCATGGACAACGACAACGTCTCGAACGGCGACAGCTTCTAGGCTTTCGCCCCCCGAAACCGGCCTGCGCGACCCCGTCGCGCAGGTCGCCCGAGGGTCGCGGCCCCAAAACCTTTCGAATGAGGCCGCCGCCCGACTGAAGAAAAGCGGATCGTCCGACAGGCGCCCGCAGCGGCGACGGCGATCCAACCCATGTTTCGCAGCGATGCGAGGGGGAGATCCGCCTTGTTCATTCCCAATGACGGGATCACGGAGATCGTCGCCCACTTCATCGGATATTTCGAGATCCGGGCTGAGGACGACCGCTATCGCCCGGACTTCGCCCCGTTCTCCCGCGAGGCGGAGGAACGCCCTGCCGAAGGCGACGTCGATCCCCGCCAGCTCGATTTCCGCGAGACGCTGAACCTCAGGGGCTTCGTGCCCGAGGTCACCTATATCCCGCCGATCCATCCGGTCGGCCCCGGCTCGCTCACCCATTCCGTCGCCTTCGGCCCGATTCCTTCGCCCCTGCCCCGCGGCGACGCCGCCGTCGCGCCGGACGCCCCGCCGGTCGGCACGCCGGCCGCGACGGCCATGGCGCAGCCGCAACTGATCGCACCGGGCTCGACCATCGCGATCGTTTCGCAGATCAAGTACCTGATGGACGACGACGTGCTCGTCGTCGGCCACCGTGAATTCGAGGCAGCCTCGCGGCTCGACAGCCATGCCGAGCTGGAAGGCCTCGCCGCCCGGGCGCTCGATGTCTCCGCGGACCTTGCCGATCTCGCCGACCTGCGCTCGGTCAAGCAGATGGTCGATCTGGTCGAGGATGCGTCCGTGATGGCGCGGGGCTTGGGCGAAGACAACTTCGGCCCGGTGGACAGCCTGTTCCTCAAGGTCGCGGACCGCATCGACGGCCATTTCAGCAACGGCGTCGAGGTCGATGACCCCGTCACCCTCAAGGACACGCTCGCGGCGCTGAAGGAGGACGGGGAGCCGGAAGCCGACCCGACCGTGCCGCAGGCCTCGTCGCTGACGATCGACGCTTCCGCAACGCCCACGACCATGACCGTGTCGAGCGGCGGCAACGTCTCCTGGAACGAGACGGCAATCGTCAATGCCGGCCTGCCCTCCGGCGTCGTCGCCGTCGCCGGCGACTATCACCGCATCGACGCCATCTACCAGACCAACGTGCTGCGCGACATCGACGCCATCGACGGGGCGTGGCCGGCCGAGAACATCTCCATCGGCGGCAACGTCGTCCAGAACAGCGCCAGCTTCGTCGGCGAGACCTACGAGGCGCGCACCGGCGACGGCCCCAACGGGGCCGCCAATGGCGGTTTCCCGCAAAGCTGGAACGTGACCACCATCGAAGGCGACATGATCTTCCTGTCCTGGGTGCAGCAATACAATTTCACCCTCGACAACGACACCCAGATCCTCACCGCGATGGGGACCAACACCTTCCTTTCCACGGGCCTCAATATCGGCCTGAACACGACGAGCTTCGCCGACCTCGGCCTCTACTTCGACCTCATCTTCATCGGCGGCTCGCTCTATGACGGCAATTTCATCAGCCAGACCAACGTGCTGCTCGACAACGACAGGCTCACCGTCGAGGACGGTTCGTCAGCCTCGAAGGGCAACGCCGCCACGGGCGAGAACATCCTCTGGAACGAGGCCGCGATCGAGAATGTCGGACCCGAATGGACGCAAGGCCTGCCCTCCCATTACGAGGACGCCGCCGCCAATCTCGCAGCCGGCGACAAGGAGATGCCGGACGGCTTCAGGAGCGACAGCGCGCTCGACGGGTTCGGCAACCTCAAGGTGCTCTACATCACCGGCGACGTCTACGACATCCACTCCGTCAGCCAGGTCAACGTGGTCGGCGACGCCGACGACCTGGCGGTCTACGAGGCGAGCCTGCTGAAGGCGCAGGACAGCGTGTGGCAGGTCGCCACCGGGCACAACATGCTCGTCAACAAGGCCACGATCCTCGACTATGATGGCCTTGGCGACACCGCCTATGTCGGCGGCGGGCTCTATTCCGACGCGATCCTCGTCCAGGCCGAGATCGTCGAGGGGCTGACCGACCGGATCACCATGCGCGGCGACGCGCTCGCCAATGAGGTGATCGCCTTCCTCGACGACCACACCGACCTCGCCAGCCGCCTCGACGACCATCCCGCCGTCAAGATGATGGACGAGGTCGGGACCACCCATGATCTCCTGCAATCCGTATTGGCCTGACCAACCCGCGAGGCGTAGACCATGTTCCTGGCAAGCGCGCACAGCCGATTGTTCGAGGACCCTCGACCGACCGGCGAACGGGACGAGGCGGGCGAGGACCGCAATCCGGCCATCGGCCGGAGCTTCGCCGAGATCGACGCGGCCGTGCACGAATTGAAGGCGCTGGCCGGCGAGAACGAGAAGGTGCCCCCCCTGCCCGTCGAGCCGCCGCGACGCGCGCCGGAGCCTCCGGTCCGGCCCGAAACGCAGGGGGAGCCGCCCCTCGATACCCCTGTGGCCGGGCAGGCGGACGCCCCGCCGCGCCGGGAGGCGGCGCCCGAGGTGACGCCCGAAGCAAGACCCCGGCCGAGAACCGTGGCCCGCGCGCCCGAAGCCCGTGACGAAGCCTATGCGCCGCAGCGCCCCGGGGTGAGGATCGGCCCCGTCATCGACGGCGACCGCGGCCCGCTTGCATCGACGAAAAAACCTGAAAGCGGCGGCGGAGGCGACGGCCCCGGCGATCCGCCCGGCGGCGGCGGGGGCAGCGACGGCAATGGCCGCAATCCCGGCGGTTTCCACAAGCGCGTCGAGATGCCGGACTTCGCCGTCGCGTTCAGGAACGGCTTGACCGCCGTGCGCCAGAACATCCTGATCGTGATGGTCTTCACCTTGATGACCAACATCCTCGTGCTGGCGATACCGATCTACCTGTTCCAGATTTCCGACCGCGTGCTGACCAGCCGCTCGGTCGACACGCTGGTGATGCTCACCCTCGTCGTCGGCGTCGCCGTCGTGCTGCAGATGGCCTTCGACGCGATCCGGCGCTTCATCCTGATGCGGACGGCGGTGGAAGTGGGCGCGCAGCTCGGCGCGCCGGTGCTGGCGGCGGCCGCCCGCTCATCGCTCAACGGCTCGGCGCGCGACTATCAGGTGCTGGGCGACCTGCAGCAGATGCGCGCCTTCATCACCTCCGGCACGCTGCTCTCGATCCTCGACGTGCCGCTGGCGCCGCTGTTCGTCGTCGTGGTCTTCCTCATCCACCCGCATCTCGGCCTGATCGTCATCGGCGCTTCCCTGCTCCTGATGGCCGTCGCCTATGTCAACCAGCGCATGACCGCGCGCCACTTCGCCGATTCCACCGGCTTCCTCAGCCGCGCGACGCTGCATGTCGATTCGATGTCGCGCAATTCGCAGATCATCAACGCCATGGCGATGATCCCCGAGGCGGTGCGCATCTGGGGCCGCGACACGGCGCTGTCGCTCAAGTCGCAGGTGCAGGCCCAGGACCGCAACATCATGCTCGCCAGCGTGTCGAAGTCGGTGCGGCTCCTGACGCAGGTGGCCATGCTCGGCTGGGGCGCGTTCCTCGCCATCGAGGGGCAGATGACCGGCGGCATGGTGATCGCCGCCTCGATCATCGCCAGCCGTGCGCTGACCCCGATCGAGGGCGCCATCGAGGGCTGGAACAGCTTCACGCAGTTCCTCGCCTCCTTCCAGCGCGTGCGCGCGCTGCTGCAATCCTCGCCGCTCAACTTCCAGCGGCTGCTGCTCCCCGCTCCGCAGGGCCGCCTCGACGTCGACCGCATCCTCTACGTGCCGCCGCCGACCAAGAAGGTGATCCTGAACGGCATCTCGTTCTCGCTGATGCCGGGCGAGTCGCTCGCGGTGATCGGCAATTCGGGCTCCGGCAAGACCACGCTCGGCAAGATGCTGGTCGGCTCGATCCTGCCGACCTCGGGCAATGTCCGGCTCGACCTGATGGACCTGCGCAACTGGGACCAGCGCCAGTTCGGCGAGAGCATCGGCTACCTGCCGCAGGACGTGCAGCTGTTCCCCGGCTCGATCAAGGCCAACATCGCGCGCATGCGCGAGGACGTCAGCGACCGGCAGATCTACGACGCCGCGGTGCTGGCCGACGTGCACGAGCTGATCGCCTCCTTCCCGCAGGGCTACGAAACCTTCGTCGCCGCCGACGGCGCGCCGCTTTCGGGCGGGCAGAAGCAGCGCATCGCGCTGGCGCGCGCGTTCTTCGGCGATCCGCGGCTGGTGGTGCTCGACGAGCCCAACTCCAACCTCGACACGCCGGGCGAGGTCGCGCTCGCCAAGGCGCTCCTGCATGCGCGCCAGCAGAAGATCACCGTGGTGACGATCACGCAGCGCACGGCGCTGCTCAACCATGTCGACAAGATACTGGTTCTGAACAACGGCACGGTCGCGATGTTCGGCACCCGCGCCGACGTCCTCAAGGTGCTGGCCAACAAGGGCGGCGCCGGCAAGGCGCTCGAAACGCCCGGGGAGGGTTCGTGATGGCGAGGAAGCCCGCTGCCGAGAATGCGGCGATCGAATGGTATGCCGAGGTGCCGCGCTCGATCCGCGTCCAGACCGTCGCCGGGCTGGCGCTGATGCTCGTCGTCTGCGGCGGCTTCGGCGCGTGGGCAGGCTTCGCGCCGCTCGCCTCGGCCATCATCGCGCCGGGGAGCTTCGTCGCCACCAGCAAGAACAAGATCGTGCAGCATCTGGAAGGCGGCATCATCCGCCGCATCCTCGTCGAGGAAGGCGACCGGGTCGAGGAGGGCCAGGACCTCGTCCAGCTCGACGAGACCGCCGCGCTCGCCAATGCGCGCCAGCTCGGCCTGCGCCAGCTCAGGCTGGAGGCGATCCTGGCGCGGCTGCAGGCGCAGGCGCGTGGCGCCGACGATTTCGCGCCGCCCGCCTCGGTCTCCAGCCGGCTGGACGACGCCGAGGTCAGGGCGATCATGGACAGCCAGCGCGAGAATTTCCGTTCGACCAGGCTCAAGCTCGACAACCAGCTCGGCCTGCTGCGCGAGAATGCGACGGCGCTGAGCTTCCAGCTCGGAGGCATCGAGGGGCAGATCGAATCCATGCGCCGCCAGCGCGCGATCCTGCAAGCCGAGCTCGACGTCAAGCAAAGCCTGCTCGCCAAGGGCATCGTCACGCGCTCCGCGATCAGCCTGCTGGAGCGGGCCGTCGCCGACGCCGACGGCGACGTCGCCCGGCTGGAGGCGGAGGCGCGCATCAGCCAGACCCAGGTTGCCAAGTACCAGCTGGAAATGGCGCAGGTGACCGACAGCGCCCAGAAGGCCGCCTTCGACGAGATCCAGACCGTGGAAGCCGAACTCGACGGCGTGCGCGAGCAGATCAGGAACGCCAGGAGCGTGCTCGACCGCACGATGATCCGCGCGCCGGTGCCCGGCATCGTCATCCGCAGCTATTACCACACCGCCGGCGGCGTCATCGAGAGCGGCCGGCCGATCATGGAGATCCTGCCGTCCAACGAGGCGCTGATCATCGAGGCGCAGGTGCCGCGCATGCAGATCGACGAGGTCCATGTCGGGCAGCTCGCCTCGATCAGGCTCAGCGCGCTCAACCAGCGCACGACGCCGATCCTCGACGGCAAGGTCATCTACGTCTCCGCCGACGCCGTGACGGCCTCGCAGGCCTCGCCCAACAAGGACATCTACGTGGCGCGGGTCGAGATCCCGACCGAACAGCTCCATCGCGTCAAGGGCTTCAACCCCACGCCTGGCATGCCGGCCGAAATCCTGATCCAGACCCACGAACGCACCTTCTTCGAGTATCTCGCCAAGCCGATCACCGACAGCATGGCGCGTGCGTTCCGGGAATATTGAGTTATGCCGCCGCGCGCTTCGCCTCGACCGCGTCCCAGAACAGGGCGGCGATGTCGGCGCCGCCGAAACGCTTGACCTCGCGGATGCCGGTCGGCGAGGTGACGTTGATCTCGGTCATGTAATCGCCGATCACGTCGATGCCGACGAGGATGAAGCCGCGCTCTTTGAGCGACGGGCCGATCGCCGCGCAGATCTCGCGTTCGCGCGCCGTCAGTTCGGTCGGCTCGGCGCGGCCGCCGACATGCATGTTGGAGCGCGAATCGTGCTCGGCCGGCACGCGGTTGATGGCGCCGACCGGCTCGCCGTCGATCAGGATGATGCGCTTGTCGCCCTTGCGCACGTCCTTCAGGTAGCGCTGGACGATGAACGGCTCGCGGAACATCTGCTGGAACATTTCCAGCAGCGAGGCGAGGTTGCGGTCGGCCTCGTGCAGATGGAAGATGCCGGCGCCGCCATTGCCGTAGAGCGGCTTGACGATGATGTCGCCATACTGCCTGCGGAAGGCGTCGACCTCGGCCGGGTCCTTGGTGATCAGCGTCTCCGGCATCAGGTCGGGGAATTCGGTGACGAAGATCTTCTC
>DAOMOI010000012.1:0-16287 GCA_035444225.1 Aquamicrobium sp.
GCCGTGCCGGGCCGCGTCAGGTCGAAGGCGCGCGCTTCGCCATCGCCGAGAATGGCGGCGGCCTCTACGGCATCGAGGAGGCGAGCTGCGTGGTCGGAATCTTCGGCGCGCCGCAATAGGGGCGCCGCGGCCAATGGACGTTTCGAGCGAAAGGCAGGGAGGCGGGACGGGGCCGGAAAGGCGCGCATCGGCGCGCCATGCCTCTCCGATTCACGTTCCCTTCGCCGTTGCCGCGCGCCCGGGCGATCACGCCGCATGGACGGCGGCCGCGGCGTGCTGATACTTGCGGGCAGGGTGCTGGCGCGCCGGGCAGGCAGGGACATGGAGAGCGGAATGAAGAACCTTGCGGGAAAGACCGCCTATGTGACGGGATCGGGCCGGGGCATCGGCCGGGCGCTGGCGCTAAAGCTCGCCCGGCATGGCGCGGCGGTGGTGGTCAACGACCTCGACGAGGGGCCGGCCCGGCAGGTCGTCGATGAGATCGCGGCCGAGGGCGGCAGGGCGATCGCGGTGGCCGGCAGCGTCGCGGAGGACGGCTTCGCCGAACGCTTCATCGGTGCCGGCATCGACGCCTTCGGCGGCGTCGACATCATCGTCAACAATGCCGGCTATACCTGGGACGCGATGATCGACAAGATGAGCGACCAGCAGTTCGACGCCATGATCGACGTCCATGTGAAGGCGCCGTTTCGCATCCTGCGCGCCGCTTCCTCCTTCATCCGGACCGCCGCCGAGGCCGAGGCGGCGGAAGGAAGGGAGGTCTTCCGCAAGGTGGTGAACATCTCCTCGGTCTCCGGCACCGGCGGCAATGCCGGCCAGGCCAACTATTCCAGCGCCAAGTCGGCGGTGCTCGGCTTGACCAGGACGCTGGCCAAGGAGTGGGGGCGGTGGAAGGTCAACGTCAACTGCGTGGCGTTCGGCTATATCGAGACCCGGCTCACCGAGGCGACGAACGAGAAGAAGCGGATCGAGGTCGGGGGCGAGGCGATCGCCGTCGGCATCCCGACCAAAGTGGCGCAGGGCATGAGCGCGATGATCCCGCTCGGGCGGCCGGGCACGCCGGAGGAGGCCGCCGACGGCGTCTATCTCTTCTGCACGCCGGAATCGAACTACGTCTCCGGTCAGGTTGTCATCGTCGGCGGCGGCCTTTCGATCTGATGGGGCGCGTTGGGGCGGGACATCTGGATATCCGGCCGCCGACGCTCCATGTCGAGGATGAAGCGAAAAGACGACGACAGGCGAGGAGGGTGAGTTGGCTTATCGTTCGCAATGGATGACGGATGAGATCGAGGCGTTCCGCGGCTCGTTCCAGCGGTTCCTGACCAAGGATCTCGCGCCGCATGCCGAGCGCTGGCGCAACGACAGGATCGTCGACCGCAGCGCCTGGCGCGCGCTCGGCGACATGGGCGCGCTGCTGACCGACGTGCCGGAGGAATATGGCGGGCTTGGCGCGACCTTCGCCTATGAGGCGGCGGTCACCGAGGACCTGACCCGCTTCCTGCCCGAGATGGCCACCTCCGTCAGCGTCCACAGCAACATCGTCGCCCACTACGTCCTGGCCTATGGCTCGGAAGAGCAGAAGAAGCGCTGGCTCCCCAGGCTGGCGTCGGGCGAGTGGGTCGGCGCCATCGCCATGACCGAGCCGGGGACGGGCTCCGATCTGCAGTCCGTGCGCACCAGCGCGCGGCGGCGCAACGACGCTTATGTCATCAACGGCGCCAAGACCTTCATCACCAGCGGCCAGCTTGCCGATCTGGTGATCGTGGTCGCGCGCACCTCCGACCAGCCCGGCGCCAAGGGATTGTCGCTGATCGTGCTCGAGGCGGGAGAGTGCGCCGGCTTCCGGCGCGGCCGCAACCTCGACAAGATCGGGATGACAGCGTCCGACACCTCGGAGCTGTTCTTCGACAATGCCGAGGTGCCGCTGGAGAACCTGCTCGGCGAGGTCGAGGGGCAGGGCTTCGTCCAGTTGATGCAGCAGCTTCCGCGCGAGCGGCTGGGGCTGGCTGTGGGCGCGGTCGCGGCCATCGAGGCGGCGCTCGACATGACGGTCGACTATACCAAGGAGCGCCGGGCCTTCGGCAAGCCGCTGATCGAGTTCCAGAACACTGCCTTCAAGCTGGCCGAGCGCAAGGCGGAAGCGGTGATCGCCCGCGTCTTCATCGACTGGTGCGTCGGGCAGATGGTGGCCGGCGACCTCGACGCGGTGACCGCCTCGATCGCCAAGCTCTGGTGCACCGACAAGCAGGTGGAGACGGCGGACGAATGCCTGCAACTGCACGGCGGCTACGGCTACATGAAGGAGTTTCCGATCGCCCGGCTGTTCGTCGATTCGCGGGTCCAGAAGATCTATGGCGGCACCAACGAGATCATGAAGCTCCTGATCTCCCGGTCGCTGTGAGCAGATGAGCCGATCGGCGGCTCCAGGGTCCGGCGACATACCGGGATTGCTATTTCGCCGGCCGGAGGACACGATGCCGGGCGGAGCGTTCGCGTCCACGTTTTCGGCGCGGCGCTCCGGCATGTCTGGAGGAGGGCATGGACAAGGTGCATAGGCCGCAGGGTCTCGGAAAGGACAGCGTCTTCTTCACGCACGACTTCGGCAAGCCCGATGACGTCCAGCGGTTGCAGGCCTCGTTCGCCTCATTCTGGGGGCCGATCAAGGTCAGCGCCCGCGACCGTTCCAGCTTCTACGGCCATCTGGAATCGCGTGCCTATGCCAGGCTCAGGTTCAACAGGCTCAATCTGCGGTCGATGGCGTTCCGGCGCTTCTCGGCCAGAGATCAAACCGTGCCTTTCCTGTCGCTGGGCTTTCCCCAGCGGGGGAAGGTGATCGTCTCGCGCGGCAACGAGGAATGGGCGATCGTTCCGGATGCTGTCTATTTCGTCCGGCATCATGAGCCGGATATCACGACGATCCCGGAACTGTACGAGTCGATCAACGTCCAGATACCGCTCCACCTGCTCGAGCAGCGGTTGGCCCGCATTCCGTCGTTCAGTTTCCTGCCCCTGACGTCGGGGAGCGTGGCGCGGGTCATCAAGCATTTCGTCTGGGGCTTGCGCGAGGAACTGCCCCACGCGTCGGAAGAAGACGTCCGCTTCCTGTCGGACCAGTTGTGCGATCTGATCGCCGGCGTCATGGGCGACGCGCGGGAACCTTCGGGCAGCGAGACGATGGCGCTGCGCGCGCACCGGGAACGGGTCCTCAAATATCTGGAGGACCGGGCGCACGAGCACGCGCTGACGCCGTCGGGCATCGCCGGCGAAATGGGCATCTCCGTCAGCTACCTGCACCGCGTCTTCGCCGCCGGCGGCAACACCGTCATGGCGGAGCTGCGCCGGATAAGGCTGATGCGCGCGCAGCGGATGCTGGCGTCCGGCGCGTTCCGCGGCCTGCCGGTTTCCGAGATCGCGCTCCGCTGCGGGTTCAAGTCGCTGCCCAGCTTCTCGCGGGCGTTCCGGCAGGCGGCCGGTGTCAGCCCGGTCGAGTTCCGCGCCGCCCATTGCCCGGCGCCGGTCGACGCGGTGGAACTCCAGTGAGGGTTCCCCATGTTAAGCGATTGTCGACCGCCGGTTAAATCCACCCCTGTTCGGAGGGTCGCGCGGCCCCTAAAAACAGGCGGCGCGCATCGGGCATGAGGAGAGCCCACATTGCCTGGGCCGTGCCGGCGGCCCTTTGAGGAATCCTGCGCCCAGGAGGATTGATGGATGTTTGAGAATGCGCGCGATCCTGCCCATTGGTCCCTGGCGGAAGCACTGTCGTGGCATGCCGAGCGCAATCCCTCGCGGATTTTCGTTCAGGAGGTCGATGGCGACGCGCTGACCTTCGCGGCCGCGCGGGAACGCGCCGCCCGTGTCGCCGGCTATCTTTCCAGCTTGGGCGTGCAGCCCGGCGACAATGTCGTCGTGCTGCTGCGCAACGATATCGACTTCATTTCCGTCTGGATGGGGCTGGCGCGGCTGGGCGCCGTCGCGGTGCTGCTGAACACCGGCCTCACCGGGGTGTTCCTCGAACACCAGCTTCAGGATAGCGGCGCGCGTGTCGCGGTCATTGACGCGGCCTACGTCGCCAACGTCGCCGCGATCGCCGGGCGGCTGACCCATCTGCGGACGGTTGCCGTCGCCGGCGGGCAGGCGCAGGGCCTTTCCGGGCTTCCCTTCGGCGAGACGGGGGCCTTGTCGGACTGGCGGCAGGCGGAGCCGTGGACGGGCGCCATGCCGCGTCCGCGGGACGTCGCCGCCATCATGTACACTTCGGGGACGACCGGGCCGTCCAAGGGCGTGCTGATGCCGCATGCCCATTGCTTCCTCTACGGCCTCGGCTCCATCGACAATCTCGGCCTCGGCAGCGACGACCGCTATTACGTCTCGCTGCCGCTCTATCACGCCAACGGGCTGTTGATGCAGGTCGGGGGCTCGCTGATCGCCGGCGCGACCGCCATCATCCGCGACGGCTTCAGTGCCAGCCAGTGGCTGTCCGACGTGCGCCGCTATCGCGCCACCGTCACCAACACGCTGGGCGTCACCGCTCCTTTCGTCTTCGCCCGCCCCGAGACGGAGCACGACCGTGACCACGCCCTGCGCCTCATCCTGGCCGCGCCCAACCCGCACGAGCTGGCGCAAATCTGGCGCGAGCGGTTCGGCATCGCGGAGGTCGTGTCCGGCTTCGGCATGACCGAATGCAACATCCCGGTCTGGGGCCGCACCGGCGTCCCTCTGGCGCCGGGCGGGGCCGGGCTGGTCTACGACCGCTATTTCCAGGTCGAGATCTTCGATCCCGAGACCGACGTGGCTTTGCCTGCCGGCGAGATCGGCGAGATCGTGGTGAGGCCGCTGGCGCCCTTCGGCTTCATGGCCGGCTATCACGGGCTGCCGGACAAGACCTGCGAGGCGTGGCGCAACCTCTGGTTCCACACCGGCGACGCTGGCTGGAAGGATGCCGATGGCGTCGTCTTCTTCGCCGATCGCATCCGTGACTGCATCCGTCGGCGCGGCCACAACATCTCGTCCTTCGAGATCGAGTGCGCGTTCCTGTCGCTCGACGGCGTGGCGGAGGCGGCGGCATTCGCCGTCCCGGCCGACGTCGCCGGCGGCGAGGACGAGGTGATGGTCAGCGTGGTGCCGGCCGAGGGCGCGCATCTATCCTGCGCCGAGATCGTGGCGCGCGTCGACAAGGACCTGCCGCGCTTCGCCCAGCCGCGCTATGTCGAGATCGTGGCGGAACTGCCGAAGACCCAGACCGGCAAGATACAGAAGACAGAATTGCGCAAGCGCGGGGTGCCCGCCGGCGCATGGGACCGACATGCGGCCGAGCCGGACGAACGGGCGGCCGCCGAACCGAAAACAGGGAGGATATGAAGATGTATTTCCGTCGCGCTTGTGCAGCCGTCTCCATGCTGGCGGCCACGACCTTTCTCGCCCTTGGCGGGGTCTCGGCCGAGGATGGGCCGGTGCGCCTCGGCATTCTCAACGACCAGTCGGGGCCCTATGCCGACGCCACCGGCGCAGGCTCGGCCGTCATGGCCCGGTTCGCGATCGAGAAGTTCGGCGGCACCGTGCTCGGCCGGCAGATCGAGGTGGTGTCGGCCGATCACCGCAACAGCGCCGACGTGGCATCGACGCTGGCGCGGCGCTGGCTCGACGTCGAAGGCGTGAACGCGATCTTCGACGTGCCCAATTCGGGCGTGCTGCTGGCGATCCAGGAGGTGGTGCGCGAGCGCGGCGGCATCGTCATCGCCTCGGGCGGCGGAACCTCGGCCTTCACCGGCAAGTTCTGCTCGCCCTATGGCTTCCAGTGGACCTACGACACCTTCGCGCTCGCCAATGGCGCGGTGCGGGCGCTGGCCAATGACGGCGTCAAGAGCTGGTTCCTGATGCAGGTCGACTATGCGTTCGGCGACGCGGCCGCGGCCGACATCGAGACGGTGCTGGCCGAGACCGGCGGCGAGGTCGTGGGCCGCGTGCGCACGCCGCTCAACACCGCCGATTTCTCGTCCTTCCTCCTGCAGGCGCAGAGCTCGGGGGCACAGGGGATCGCGCTGCTGAACGCCGGCGCCGACACGCTGAACTCGCTCAAGCAGGCCAACGAGTTCGGCATCCCGCAAGCCGGGCAGCAGCTTCTCGGCCTGATCTTCTTCGAGGCGGACGGGCGCTCCGTCGGGCTCGAGGCGACGCAGGGGCTGACGGTGACGCTGCCGTTCTACTGGAAGCAGAGCGAGGAGACGGTCGAGATCGCGCAGCGTTTCTACGACGAGGTCGGCCGGATGCCGAGCTATATCCAGATCGGCGTCTACTCCGCCGTGCTGCATTATCTGCGCGCGGTCGAGAAGGCGGGCACGACCGACCGCGACGCGGTCGCCGACAACATCCGCGCGCTGCCGGTCAACGACGCCTTCGTCGACGGCGGCCAGGTGCGCGCCGACGGCCGCATGCTGCACCAGATGCTGCTCGGCCGGGTGCGCTCGCCGGCGGAGATGGAAGGCCAGCACGAGTGGGATATCTACAATATCCTCGCGACCATCCCCGCCGAGGACGCGGCGCGGCCGCTGCCCGTGGGCGAATGCTATCTGGTGAAATGAGCGTGAGGACGCCTCTGCCCGCCTGAAGACAAACCGCTGGATCGTCTCGCCGTTTCCGTGAAATGATGAAACGATCCAGCGGGGCAGGGGCCTCGAAAGATCAGGCCGCAATCAGGGAGACAGGAAATGAGCAATCACGTGGTGGTCGCCGGTGTCGGCATGATCCAGTTCGCCAAGCCGGGCGCGAGCGCGTCCTATGACGAGATGGGAGCCGAGGCTGCCCGGCTCGCCCTTGCCGATGCCGGGCTCGGCTACGAGGCGGTGCGTCAGGCCTATGCCGGCTATGTCTACGGCGATTCGACCTGCGGCCAGAAGGCGCTTTACCGCGTCGGCATGACCGGCATCCCGATCGTCAACGTCAACAACAACTGCTCCACCGGCTCGACCGCGCTCTATCTGGCGCGGCAGGCGGTCGAAAGCGGCGCGGCCGATTGCGTGATGGCGCTCGGTTTCGAGCAGATGCGCCCGGGCGCGCTCGGGGTCCATTTCACCGACCGTCCCAATGTCTTCGGCGATTTCGATGCCATCACCGACGAGCTGACCGACCAGCCCGACCTGCCGCTGGCGCTGCGCTATTTCGGCGGGGCCGGCGAGAGCCATATGCGCAAATACGGCACCTCCCAGCGCGCCTTCGCCGAAATCCGCGCCAAGGCCAGCCGCCATGCGGTCAAGAACCCGCTGGCGGTGTTCCGCAAGGAAATGACGGCCGACCAGGTGCTGGCCGACCAGGTGATCTGGCCCGGCGTGATGACCCGCACGATGGCCTGCCCACCCACCTGCGGCGCGGCCGCCGCCATCATCGTCAGCGAGGCCTTCGCCAAGCGCCACGGGCTCAATGCCGATGTGCGGATCGCGGCGCAGGCGATGACCACCGACACGCCGTCGACCTTCGAGGCCCGCGACATGATGCAGGTCGTCGGCTGCGACATGACCCGCGAGGCGGCGCGGCAGGTCTACGAGGCCGCGGGCATCGGCCCGCGCGACATCCCCGTGGTCGAGCTGCACGACTGCTTCGCCCATAACGAGCTCATCACCTATGAGGGGCTCGGCCTGTGCGGCGAGGGCGAGGCGGAGAAGTTCATCATGGACGCCGACAACACCTATGGCGGCCGGGTGGTGACCAACCCCTCGGGCGGGCTCCTGTCCAAGGGCCATCCGCTCGGCGCCACCGGGCTGGCGCAGTGCTACGAGCTGACCCGCCAGTTGCGCGGCACCGCCGGCAGCACCCAGGTCGAGGGCGCGCGCCATGCGTTGCAGCACAATCTGGGGCTGGGCGGCGCCTGCGTCGTCACCCTCTACGAGCGGACCTGACCGGAGGCCGGGCCTCCTCGCTGAAGCGATGCGCATAGCGGAGCGCGGCTCGTGGCCGAGCCGCCCTGTACAGGACGCATGACGACGCAGGCGCCGCGTCAGGGCATGGACCCAAGCCTTGTCCCGGCACTCAAGCTTTGCCGCACGATGCAGCCAGTCAGGAGGTTTTGCTGCGAGCGTCTCGAAGCGGCGAATGAGCGCGGCGGTCGAGAGATTCGTCAGCGTCCCCTTTCCGAACGGACCTCGGCGGCGACCGGCGTGCGCAGCATACGCGAGACGGCGTCGCTGATTCTCGCCGAACCCCTGACTGCCTGCACCCGGCATATATCCGCGATCACGCGTTCCAGACGGCGTGCGGACCTTGACCGAGGCCTTCGGTGCAGCGCGCAGATCGATCCGCATCATGGGCAAAAGTGCTGGGGGACCATCTCGACTTGGTCGAACGCCGCGACGCCGGCGTGGCAGGCCGGGCATCGGTCCTGAAGCCCGCAGCCATGCGCGAAGCATGACACACGCGATACCAGCCTCCACGGTCGCCTAAAATACGGCGCCTCGTCGCCGGCAAGGCACAGCGGGCAATATTGCATCCAGGTCGAACGGTTCCTGTGCGCGTTATCGTGCGGCGGCAGCAGGAGTGCGGTCATGGCGGTGCATCACCGGGGTGGGGCCCGGAGCGGGAAGATGCCCCCGGGGCAGGGACGCCTCACTTGAGAAAGCCCGCAGGCAGATCCGCAAGCGCCCGCGCGACCTCACCCCTTGCGGGGTCGGGCAGCGGCAGGATCGGTCGGGGAGGTTCGGCGTGACAGATGCCGGCAAGCTGCGCGAGCGCATAGACGACGCGCAGGCTGGAATGTCGGCGGAGCAGGCTCCACACCGGCTCAAGTCCGCCGTCGAGCCGGCGCGCCTCGGCCGCGTCGCCGCGGCGCGCGGCCCTGACGATTTCGAGGCAGACCTCCGGAAACAGTCCGCCGAGCACGCTGTACCACGTGTCCGCGCCGGCGATCATGGTGCCCGTCGCCGTCCAGTCGCCGCTGCACCCGACCGAGAAATCGTTGCCGACGACGGCGCGCTGTTCCGCCAGAAGGCGTGCCGCATCGTCCGCGTCCCAGCCGGGATTCTTGATCGCGACGATGCCGGGAACCCTTGCGAGGCGCCCGACGAGGGCCGGGCTGAAACGGAAATGCGTCGTGCCCGGATTGTCGTAGATGACGATGGGCAGGCCGCTTTCCCTTGCCACGGTCGAAAAATGCCCGAACACCTCGTCGTCGGTGAGCGGCGTGTAGGAGGCGGCGGAAAGGAGGCCCGCCGCCGCGCCGACGGCTTTGGCGTCCCGGGCGAGCGCGACCGCCTCGTCCGTGCGCAGCGCGCCGATTCCGGCGACGATCGGGGTTCGGCCGGCGGTCTCGTCCATGGCGGCCTCGAGAGCCCGCCGCCGCTCGTCGCGCGTCAGATACATGTAGATGCCGGTGCTGCCGAGCAGGCCGATGGAATCCACGTTTGCGGCGGCGAGCCGGGCGACCAGCTTGCGCAGCGCGGCGGCATCGACCCGGCCGACCTCGTCGGCGGGCGTGATCGGAAAGGCGCAAAGGCCGCCCGGAAAGATCATGTTCGCTTCCTCGATCAGTCCTTGATGATCAACCCCCGCCGAGACCCGGCCAGTAATGCCCGTCCGGGGTCGGCCGCTTGCCGAAGATGGCCTGACCGACGCACGCCACCGTCGCGCCCTCCTCGATCGCCTCCTCGAAATCGCCGGTCATTCCCATTAACATCGGGCGCGGCGCGTCTCAAGCTGCGGCTCTTGTGAGAAAGGTCTCGTCCAGATCGCGGGTCGAGGTGCAGCCGATCGTCGCCATCACCAGGTCGATCTCGGTGGCGATGATGTCGAGCACCTTGCGCGCGCCTTCTTCGCCGCCGGCCGCCACGCCGTAGAGCGTCGGCCGCCCGGCGAAGACGAAGTCCGCGCCGAGGCACATGGCTATGACGACATCCGAGCCGCGGCGGATGCCGCTGTCGAGCATGACGGCCATCCGCTCGCCCACCGCCGCCCTGACCGCCGGCAGCGCGTCCAGGCTGGCCGGGGCGCGGTCCAGCGCCTTGCCGCCGTGGTTGGAGACGATCACGCCGTCGCAGCCGAGATCGGCGGCCCGGATGGCGTCGTCGGGATGGAGAAAACCCTTGACCACGAGCTTTCCGCGCCAGAGCCGGCGGTATGCCTCCAGGTCCCGCCATGTCGGCGTGCCGGCGTCACCCGGCGTGAAGGCCTGATCGAAGAAGAAGGCGGCGCTTTGCGCCGCGGTGGCGCCGGGCTCCATATAGGGCGACCAGTTCGCCATCGCCGGCATGCCGCCGCTCGCGAAAAAGCGGGCGAACCATGCCGGATGCAGGGCGATCTCGCGCGCCATGCGCAGGGCGGTCGATGGAGAAAGCCGGAAGGGCACGCTGATGCGGTTGCGCAGATGCCGTTCGCGCTTGGGCGTGACGGGCGTGTCGACGGTGACGACGAGCACGTCGATGCCGGCGTCGGCCGCGCGCCGGATCTGGTCGTGCGAGATGGCGCGCTCGCGCGCCGTATAGAGCTGGAACCAGGCATGGTCGGGCGCCGTCGCCTTGACCTCCTCGTGGGATGCGCCTGCCGCGCCCGAAAGGATGAAGGGGACGTCCGCCGCCCGGGCCGCTCGCGCCAGCAGCAGGTCGGCGTGCGGACGAAACAGCGGCGCCGGGCCGGTGGGCGAGATGCCGAAGGGCATGGCATAGCGCCGGCCGAAAAGGTCCGTGCGCGCGCTGCGCCGGGCCACATCGACCAGATAGCGCGGCAGAAGCGAGAATTTCGAGAATGCGGCGATGTTGCGCGAAAGCCCTTCCTCGCCGTCGACGCCGCCTTCGATGAAATCGTAAAGGAAACCGGGAAGGTGGCGTCTGGCAGCGCGCCTGACATCGTCGATATTGACGGCGTTCTTCACGCTGGCCATTCCGCGCGTTCCTCCGGGCCTGCTTTATCGCTCCGCGACCGTGATCATCAGGCCGAGGCCCTTGGCGATCGTCTCGTGCAGGTCGGGCGGCAGGCACTCGCAGAGCTTGCGCTCGATCGCGGCATGGTCGGCCATGCTGGCATCGGCGGCGGCGATGCCCTTCTCTGTGAGCTCCACGATGACGCCCCGGCCGTCACGCTTGTCGGCGGTGCGCCTTATGAAGCCGTCCTTTTCCATTCGCCGCAGCAGGTTGGACAATCCGCCGGAAGACAGAAGCAGGCTGGAAAGAAGCTCGCCGGGCGACATGCGATATGGCGGGCCGGAAACCCGGATGGTCGCGAGCACGGCATAGGTGGGATATTTCAGGCCGTGAACGGCAAGGGTGCGGTCGACGGCCCGCAGGATGATGTCGTGGAGGTGCAGGATGCGCCCGACGACGGCCTTGCCGCTGCAATCGATGTCGGGCCGCTCGCGACGCCAGCTCGCCATGCCGCGCCCGACGCGGTCGAGTTCCCAATAGCGGATTTCAGGCTTGTTCAAGCGTCTGCTCCTTCCAGCGTCACGGAGTTTTCGAGCCTTGTACGTCGAAGACTCCCGTTATCCGCCCCATGCCCGCCGGACAAGGCGAACACACAAGATAAATTACCTTCAAAATATCTTTCTTGAAAGATAATATCACCGATGTTAGCGTTTTCGGCAGATGCGTGAGGGAAGAGGTCCGAGAGGCATCTGTTAACGGGAGCTAGCACATGAAATCGTATTCCTTGCTTGCCGCCGCGACCGCGCTCGCCGGCATCGTCGC
This sequence comes from Aquamicrobium sp., assembly GCA_035444225.1. Lineage (GTDB taxonomy): Bacteria > Pseudomonadota > Alphaproteobacteria > Rhizobiales > Rhizobiaceae > Aerobium. The sequence goes on from DAOMOI010000012.1 coordinate 11,661, forward strand.
GTCGTCTCACTCCGTCAGCGCGCAGGAACTCGTGCTCGGCAGCTTCGGCGGCTCGTTCGCCGACAATGTCACCGCCTGCTACATCGAGCCGTTCCAGGCCGCGACCGGCGCGACCGTGATCACCAAGCTCGGCAGCTCGTCGCAGCACGCGGCCGCCGTGCGCGCCACCGGCGGACAGTCCGACATGGACGTCGTGTTCGCCGACGACGCCTTCGCCGTGCAGATGGCCAATGAGGGCCTGCTGGTGCCGCTGGACCGCGCGAAACTGAGCAACGCGCCGGAGATCATCGACGGCGCCTGGGGCGCCGGCGACGCCTATGTCGCGGCCATGCTGGGCGCGACGACGATCATCTACAACAAGGAGACGGTGACGACCCCGCCGACCTCCTGGAACGATCTGTTCGATCCGAAATACGAGGGCCGCGTCACCATCGGCGACGTGTCCGGCACCAGCGGTTGGCAGTTCCTGGCCGCGCTCAACCAGATGGAGGGCGGCACCCTCGACGACATCACGCCCGGCATCGAGAAGGTGAAGCCGCTGGCGAAGTCGTCCGTGCTGCTCTACTCGCAGGCCGATCAGGTGGTGGCCCTGTTCGAGCGCGGCGAGATCGACCTCGCCGTCTGGTATCCCGACCGCGCCGGCGTCGCTGCCAGCAACGGCCTGCCGCTTGCCGCCGCCTATCCGAAGGAAGGCGCGGTCGGCATCCGTCCCACCATTTCGATTCCCAAGGGGACCGGGCAGGAGGATCTGGCGCACAAGTTCATCGACACCGTCCTGGCTGCCGAGAACCAGAAATGCTTCTCCGAGCGCCAGTTCATCGGCGCGGTCAACAAGAGCGTGACGCTTTCCGACGAGGTGTCGGCCATCGTTCCCGTTGGCGAGGCGCTGGAGAACATGCTGTTCCTCGATCCGAACGAGATGGCGACCCGTCTTCCCGAATGGACGCGCCGCTGGCAGCGGAAAGTCCTGCGCTAGGCAATCCCGGCGTTCGGCAAGCACCTTCGCATCGTATGAGGCACCATTGAGCAATCTTTCGCTGCGGCAGCTTGTGAAACGGTATGGCGCCGTGTCGGTGGTCAAGAACGTCTCGCTCGAGATCGCCGAAGGCGAGTTCGTTTCCCTGCTCGGCCCGTCCGGTTGCGGAAAGACGACCATCCTTCGCATGGTGGCGGGGCTTGTCGAGCCGAGCGACGGCGCGATAACGATCGGCGGGCGCGACATCACGCGCCTGCCGCCCAACAAACGCAATGTCGGGCTGGTCTTCCAGTCCTACGCGCTCTTTCCGCACATGACGGTGTTCGAGAACGTCGCCTTCGGCCTGCGTCGCAAGGGAGAGAGCGGCGACGCCTTGGCCGCGCGGGTGAATGAAGCCCTGTCCATGGTGCGGCTGGACGGTTATGGCGAGCGGTATCCGCGCCAGCTGTCGGGCGGGCAGCAGCAGCGCGTCGCCATGGCGCGCGCCATCGCGCCGCGACCGAGCGTGCTGCTTTTCGACGAGCCGCTCTCCAATCTCGACGCCAAGCTGCGCGACGAGATGCAGATCGAGCTGAAGCGGCTTCAGCGCGAGCTCAGGATCACCACGCTTTTCGTGACCCACGATCAGGCCGAGGCGCTGTCGCTGTCGGACCGGGTCTGCGTCATGCATGACGGCGTCATCCAGCAATTCGCGGCGCCGGAGGAAATCTACCACCGGCCGGCGACAGCCTTCGTGGCGAGCTTCATCGGCAAGCCCAACCGCCTCGCCGGCACGGTGAAGGACGGCGCGGTCGATCTCGGCGACGGGCTTGTCCTGCAATCGACCGGGGCGGCGGCGTTCGGCGAGGGCACGCCCGTGGACATCTTCATCCGGCAGGAGGCCGTGACCCTTTCCGCGACGGCAGGCGACGACGGCACGAGCGTCGCCGGCACAGTCGTCCTGCGCTCGTTCTCCGGGGCGCAGGTGCAATATGTCGTCCGTCTCGGCGCGCGGTTCGAGGTGGTGGTGGAAGTGGCGTCGGCGGGCGAGGGCGCCAACCTCGCCCAGGGCGACGAAGTCTTCCTCACCATCCGTCCCCAGGACATCATCGTCATCGAAAGCGGAGCCGGCGCATGACATCGCTGCGCACCGGGTTCCTGCTCCTGTCGCCGCTGCTGTTCGTGCTGCTGGCGGCCTTCGTCGTGCCGCTGCTGCTGCTGGTGCCGACGAGCTTTCAGGAATACCGGCCCGGCCAGGGCATCGCCACGGATGCCTGGACGGCGCAGAACTACGCGCGCATCGTCGCCGACGAGTTCTACCGCGAGGTCGTGCTGCGCACGATCGGCCTGGGGGCGGCGGTGACGCTGTGCTGCCTCGTGCTCGGGTACCCGGTCGCCTATCTGATCGTGCGCGGCGACCCGCGCTGGCGCCTGCCCCTGACGCTTCTCGTCATCTTTCCGCTCATGCTGAACCTCGTGGTGCGCTCGTTCGGCTGGATCGTGCTTTTGACCAACCGGGGCGTGGTCAACAACCTGCTGATCGACCTCGGGCTCATCGAGCGCCCGCTGCGGCTGATGTTCAACCTGACCGGGCTGATGATCGGCCTCACCCACATCTACCTGCCCTTCATGGTGCTCATGCTGGTGGCGGCGTTGCAGAACGTGCCGCGCGACGTCGAGGCGGCCGCCGCCACGCTCGGCTCGTCGCGCCTTCACGTGTTTCGCGCGGTGACGCTGCCGCTGACCGCGCCCGGCATCATCGCCGGCTCGATCCTCGTCTTCGTGCTGACCATCAGCGCGCTGGTGACGCCGCGCATGCTGGGCGGCCCGACCTATCAGGTCATGGCGACGCTCATCTACGACGAATACATGCAGCTTCTCGACTGGCCGAGCGGCTCGGCGCTGTCCTTCGCCCTCGCCATCTCCACCATCCTGATCATCTGGATTTCCAGCCGGATGACCAAACGCTGGGCGGGGCTGGCATGAACGAGCAACGCCCCGCCCTTGCAATCTCCTCGCTCGCGCTGCTGGTGATCCTGTTCCTGCAGATCCCGGTGATCGTGGTCATGCTCGCCTCGTTCAGCGAGACGTCGTACCTGACCATCCCGCCGCAGGGCTGGACGCTGAAATGGTTCGAGGCGGTGCTGACCGACCGCATCTATCTCGACGCGATCAAGAACAGCCTGATCCTCGCCGTCGGCTCGACCGCGATCTCGATGGTGCTTGGCGTGGCCGCCTCCTATGCCATCTTCCGCAAGATGGTTCCCGGCTCCGAGGCGCTGACCTCGCTGCTGATGGCGCCGCTGATCATCCCCTCGGTGGTGATCGGCGTGGCGCTCCTGCAATATTTCACGCTGGTGGGCATGCGCGGCAGCCTTCTCGTGCTGCTGATCGCCCATGTCGTCATCACGGTGCCCTACATCGTGCGCTCGGCCCTGGCGAGCCTGTCGGGCATCGACCTTGCGGTGGAGGAGGCCGCCCGCGTGCTGGGCGCCGATGGCTTGACGACGTTCCGCCTCGTCACCTTGCCGCTGATCAAGCCGGGGTTGGTCGCGGGCGCGCTGTTCTCCTTCGTCACCTCGATGGAGAACGTTCCGGTGACGATCTTCCTGGCCGGGCCGCGCGACACCACCCTGCCCATCCTCATCTTCACTTCCGTGGAAATGGGCGTGAACCCGAGCGTCGCCGCCGTGTCCACGCTCCTGATCATCGCGACGGCGGTGGCCCTGCTCGCCGCCGAACGCTGGACCGGCTTTCATCGCTTCGTTTGACGGGTATCGACATGCATCTGACGACCAAGGGCTTTCCCCTCTTCCTCACCTTCGATCTCGACGCCGAGACGATGTGGACGGCGCGCGACCCGAACTACGCCCGGCGGCCGATCCTGATGTCGCAGGGCGCCTATGGCTGGAAGGTCGGCACCGACCGGGTGCTCAACCTGCTCGCGCGCTACGGCCTCAGGACGACGTTCTTCATTCCCGGCCTCATCATCGACCAGCGCCCGGAGCTGGTCGAGCGCGTTCTCGAGGCGGGGCACGAGCTGGCGCATCACAGCTACACCCATTCGTGGATCCTCAACCTCACGCACGATCAGGAGCGCGAGGAGATGGAGAAGGGCTTCGAGACGATCAAGCGCGTCTCGGGCCGGGCCCCGCGCGGCTGGCGCTCGCCCGCCGCCGAGCTGAGCGACATCTCCATGCAGCTGATGCTGGACTACGGCTTCGACTATTCCTCCAACTTCTTCGACGACGATTCCCCCTACCTCCACACCGTCGACGGCAGGCAGACGAGGCTGGTCGAGCTGCCGTTCCGGTGGGTGCTCGATGACGCGCCGTTCTTCCAGTATTCGATCGTCCTGCCGGGCCGCACGATGCAGGCGCCATCGGCGGTTCTGGAGGCATGGAAGGCCGAGTTCGACGTCCTCTACGCCGAGAAGCGCATGATGATGGTCGGCATGCATCCCGAAATGATCGGCCAGCCGTCGCGCATCGGCGTTCTCGAAGGCCTCATCAAATATGCGCTGGAGCATGGCGACGTCTGGATGGGGCGCTGCGACGAGATGGTCGAGGACATGCGCCCGCGCCTGACGGGAGCGGCGGCATGACAGGCGCTTTCGCCGGCCGCCGCATGCTCGTCACCGGCGGCGCGAGAGGCATCGGCAAGGCCGCCGCC
>DAOMOI010000013.1:0-16260 GCA_035444225.1 Aquamicrobium sp.
AAGGTGCCCGAAGGGCGGATGAGGGGCAGCGCGCCCGCCGCCGGGGAAGCGGCTGCCCAAGATGACGGCGCCCGAGGCCGTTCCGCCCCGTTATCTGCGGATGCCGCATGTCGAGCGGCGGATGCAGGTCGGGCTGTTCGGCGGCTCGTTCAACCCGCCCCATGCCGGCCACGCGCTGGTGGCTGAGATCGCGCTGCGCACGCTCGGCCTCGACCAGCTGTGGTGGATGGTGACGCCGGGCAACCCGCTGAAATCCGGCCGTGAGCTTGCTCCGCTCGGCGAACGCATCGCGCTGTCGGAGCGGATCGCGCAAGACCCGCGCATCAAGGTCACGGCCTTCGAGGCGGCCTATCGCGTGCGCTACACCGCCGACACGCTGGCGCTCGTGCGCGCGCGCAATCCCGGCATCGACTTCGTCTGGATCATGGGGGCGGACAATCTCGCCCAGTTCCACCGCTGGCAACGCTGGCGCGAGATCGCCATGACCATGCCCATCGCCGTCATCGACCGGCCCGGCTCGACGCTTTCCTTCGTCTCCTCCGTCTTCGCCAAGACCTTCGATCATGCCCGCATCGACGAGCGCGACGCGGGACGGCTGGCGCGGCGGCGGCCGCCGGCCTGGACCTTCATCCACGGCCCGCGCTCGTCGCTGTCCTCGACCGCGATCCGCGCGGCGCGCTGAGGGATCAGTCGTCGAAGGCCGTGAGGATCGGGCACGGCTCGATCCCGCCTTCGGCGCAGGCGACCGCCAGCCTTTGCAGGCGGTCGCGGGCGCGCTGCAATTCGGCAATCTGGCGATTGAGCTTCTCCATGCGCCGCTCGGCCATCTCACGGGCGCGGCGATGGTCGTGGCCCGAATCGAGCGCAAGGAGCTCGCCGATCTCCTCCAGCGTGAAGCCGGCCTGCTGTGCCTTGCGGATGAAGCGGAGGCGGCGCAAATCGTCCTCGCCATAGCGGCGGACGCCGCCGGCGCGCGGCGGCACCGCGAGCAGGCCCTTGCGCTGATAGAAGCGGACGGTCTCGACGCCCACGCCGCCGGCCTCGGCCAGCTTTCCGATCGTCAGCATCGTTTTCCCCTTGATTCCGTACCATGGTACGGAACCTATATAGGTGTCGACCTCTTCCGCATCAACGCAAGAAGGAGACATGACGATGCCGGAAACCGTTGAGCACGAACCCGCCGCCCAAACCGCCGCCCCAGCCGCCGCCGATACCGCCGGCAAGTCGGCGCGCCTCTACCGGATGGTGATGCCGAACCATATCTGCCCTTACGGCCTCAAGGCGCTCGACCTGTTGAAGCGATCCGGCTACGCGGTCGAGGATCACCATCTCGCCACGCGCAAGGAGACCGACGCCTTCAAGAAGCGCCACGGCGTCGAGACCACGCCGCAGGTCTTCATCGCCGGCAAGCGCGTCGGCGGCTACGACGATCTGCGTCGCTTCCTCGGCAAGGAAGTGGCCGACCCGCAGGCGACGAGCTACCGCCCGGTGATCGCGCTGTTTTCGATGACCTTGCTGATGGCGCTGGCGGCGAGCTTCGCAGTCTACGGCTCGCCGTTCACGATCCGGGCGGGCGAATGGTTCATCGCCTTCAGCATGGCCGTCCTGGCGCTTCTCAAGCTCCAGAACGTCGAGACCTTCTCGACCATGTTCCTGAACTATGACCTCTTGGCGCGGCGCTGGGTGCCCTATTCCTACATCTATCCCTTCGCCGAGGGGCTGGCCGGCATCCTGATGATCGCAGGCGCGCTGACCTGGCTGTCGGTTCCCGTGGCGCTGTTCATCGGCACGATCGGCGCGGTCTCTGTCGTCAAGGCCGTCTATATCGACCGGCGCGAGCTGAAATGCGCCTGCGTCGGCGGCTCGAGCAACGTGCCCCTCGGCTTCGTCTCGCTGACCGAGAACCTGATGATGATCGCCATGGCCGTATGGATGGCGCTCGGCGCCTTCGGCCTGCTGCCGGCCACCGCGCACGCGATGTAGTTGCGCGCGGCGGGCCTATCGCTTCCCGGCCGGCGCGGCGATCGCGGCGAGATAGCGTGCGGCGGAGGCCGCGCGCATGCGCGCCAGCTCCACGGCCCGCTCCGGCGTCACGGCCTGGAAGGCGACCATGTCGCGCGGCCGCAACTGCACGAAGGCGTCGAGATCGGTGTCGATCACGGTGGCGATCTTGGGGTAGCCGCCGGTGGTCTGGTGGTCGGCCAGCAGCACAGTCGGCACGCCGTCGCCCGCCACCTGCACCGAGCCGCGCACGATCGGCTCCGACGGCATGTCGAGCGGCGCGTGCGGCGGCAGCGCCGGTCCTTGCAGGCGCACGCCCATCCGGTCGTAGGCATCGGTAAGGCGATAGGGACCAGCGAGGAACGCGGTCATCGTCTCCGGCGCGAAGAACCTGTCCTGCGGGCCGGGCACGACATGCAGTTCGTGGCTCGGCCTTGCGGTGACGGGGCAGGGGATGGCGCCCTCGCGCTCCGCGCGGATTCCGGCGTCGGCCACGGTCAGCTGCTGGCCGGTGGCGACCCGTCCGCCGCCGAGGCCGGAAAGCGCGTGGGTGGAGGCGCTGCCGAGCCATTCCTTCGCGACGAGATCGCCGGCGAAGGCGAGGTAGGTCCAGCTTCCCCAATGCCCGGGCCGGATCGTCAGCTTTTCCCCGGCGCGCAGGGTGGCGACGGTCCAGGAGCCGGCCTTGCGCTCGCCATGCTCGACGATGAAGCCACCGCCGGCGACGGCGAAGGTGACGGCGCCGGAGACGCATTGCAGCATCAGCCCGCCCAGGGAAATCTCGATCGCGGGGTGGCCGGCCGGGTTGCCGAGCGCGACGTTGGCGGCGGCGAAGGAGGCGCGGTCCATCGGCCCGGAGGCGGGGACGCCGAAGCGCATGAAGCCGCGCCGCCCGGCATCCTGGATGGAGACGTGCGGCCCGGCGAAGCTGACGGAAAGAACGGTCTCGTTCATCCTTGCGCGCTCGCCTCGAAGACGTCGCGCGGGATGCGGCGGAACCGCACCCGGTCGCCGACGTCGAACAGGAAGGGTCGGTCGGCGTTCTCGCCGCGCAGGATGCGCGTCGGCGAGCGGCCGATGATCCACCAGCCGGTCGGCATGGTCAGCGTCGTCACCAGGCATTGCGGCCCGGCGATGATGACGCTGCCGGCCGCAATGCCGCGCACGGCCGCCTGCTTGCGCGGCAGCCGGATTTCCTCCGGCACGCCGGCGAGATAGGCATAGCCCGGCGCGAAGCCGTACATCGACACGTCGTAGACGGCGCCGAGATGGGCCGCGATCACCGCTTCCGGAGTCAGCCCGCAGGCCGAGGCGACGGCATCGAGGTCGGGGCCGAGGTCGCCGTCGTAGCAGACCTCGACCTCGCGCTCCGTGCCTGCCGTCTCGACCGTGGCCGCATTGGCGATCAGCGCCGAGACGCGATCCTGCACGGCGCGGTGGTCCGTTACCCGCGGATCGAAGGAGACGAGGAGGCTGGCATAGGCCGGCACGGCCTCGGCCAGCCCCTCGAAGGGCTGCCGCGCCAGCGCGGCGTCGAGCCGCATGACGCCGTCATGGCTTTCCTTGGCCACGGTCTCGCCGAACTCGACCAGAAGGCCGCGGTCGCCGACCGGGCGGCAGCGCGGAAAGCCCGTCATCAGGCGCGGTCTCTGGCGGCGGGCAGGAACGGGGCGATGACCACGCCCGCCTCTTCCAGTCCGGCGCGGACATTGCGCGCCATCGCCACCGCGCCGGCGCTGTCGCCGTGGACGCAGACGGACTGGGCGTCGAGCGGAATCGCCTTGCCCTCGATCGTCGGCATCAGCCCGGTGGACAGGAACTCGACCAGCCGCGCGGCGGCGGCGGCCGGATCGTGGATCATCGCGCCCTCGCGCGAGCGCGGCACCAGCCGGCCGGTGGCGAGATAGCCGCGATCGGCGAAGATCTCGCTGAAGGTGGCGAGGCCGATGTCGCGCCCGGCATGTTCCAGGTCGGTGCCGGAGGTGGCGAGAAGGGCGAGGTCGGGCGACACGGCCTTGACCGCGCGGACGATGGCGTCGGCGACGGTGCGCTCGTCGGCGGCCCAGTTGTGCAGCGCGCCGTGCGGCTTGACGTAGCGCACGGTGGCGCCGGCCAGCGCGGCCGCGCCCATCAGCGCGCCGATCTGGGTGGCGACGAGCTGCTCGACCTCCCGTTCCGTGAGCGGGATCACCCGGCGGCCGAAGCCCTCGCGGTCGGCGAAGCCGGGATGCGCGCCGACGACCACGCCGCGTTCGCGCGCCATCGTCAGCGTCTCCACCATGGTCGCCGGGTCGCCGGCATGGCCGCCGCAGGCGATGTTGGCGCTGGTGACGACGTCGAGGATCGCCGCGTCGTCGCCCATGCGCCACGGGCCGAAGCCCTCGCCGAGATCGGAGTTGAGATCGATCCTCATCCGTGCCTCTCCTGTTCCTCGCCGCTAGACATGGCACAGTTCATGACGCGGCGTCCACCGTCCGGTGGCCGGGAGCCTGACGGGCGCGGCTTCGCCCGGGCGGGCAGGGAACCTATCGCCCCGGTCGATGTTCGTCTTCGGACAGGAGGCGACGATGACCGAGACAAAGACGACGATGACCCAAACCGGGAATCACCCCGAACAGAACCCCGACGCCGGGCATCCCGCCGGCTCGCTGCCGCCGTTCACCGACCCGGCCTTCTCGTCGAAGCCGGCAAGCCCGGCCGTCCGGCCCGACGCGCCCGACCGCACGGCGCCGCCGAAGGACACCGAGTTCGCCGGCCATCCCGACTTCTCGGAGGAGGCCGCCGAGAACCGGCGCCCCGAGGACATGGAATCACGCGACTGACGCCTCGGATGGCTTCGGCGCAACCCGCCGGCTTATTCGTAGAACAGGCAGATGCGACGGCCCTTGACCTCCTCGACCTGGATGTCGGTGTCGAAGATATCGCGCAGCACGTCCTCGCGGATCACGCTGTCGACCGGACCGGAGACGAGCAGCTTGCCGTCGCGGAGCGCCACGATGTTGTCGGAGTACCAGCCGGCGAAATTGATGTCGTGAAGCACCAGAACCACCGTCTTGCCCAGTTCCGTGGCGGCCGAGCGGAGGATCTTCATCATCGCCCGCGCGTGCTTCATGTCGAGATTGTTGAGCGGCTCGTCCAGCAGGACATAGTCCGTGTCCTGGCACAGCACCATGGCTACGAAGGCGCGCTGGCGCTGGCCGCCCGACAGTTCGTCGAGATAGCGATCCGCCAGCGGGACGAGATTGAGATAGTCGATGGCGCGGTCCACATGCGCCTTGTCCTCGGCGGTGGGACGGCCTTTCGAATAGGGGTATCGCCCGAAGGAGACGAGGTCGCGGACCGTCAGCCGCGACGACAGGTGGTTGTCCTGCCGCAGGATCGACAGACGGCGCGCCAGCTGGTCCGACGGCGTTTTGGTCACGTCGAGGCCGTCGACCGTGACCGTGCCCTTGTCCATCGAAAGCAGGCGGCTGACCATGGACAGGAACGTCGATTTCCCGGCTCCGTTCGGGCCGACGATCGAGGTGATCCCGCGCGCGGGAATGGTGACGGTCACGTCGTCGACGACGATCGCGTCGCCATAGGCCTTGGTTATGCTCGAGGTGACGATCACCGGGCGCCCCTGCGTATGATGAAAGCGATGAAGGCTATGCCGCCGACGAACTCGATGATGACGCTGAGCGCGGTGTCGAAGGCGAACAGGCGTTCGAGGACGGTCTGTCCGCCGACGAGGCAGATGACGGCCAGCAGCACCGCCGCCGGCAGCAGATGGCGATGCCGGGCCGAGCCGATCAGCGCGTGGGCGAGGCTGGCGACGAGAAGGCCGAAGAAGGTGACCGGGCCGACCAGCGCGGTGGAGACGGAGACGAGGATCGCCACCACGACCAGCACGGCCGACACGGTGCGCTTGTAGTCGACGCCGAGATTGACGGCCATCGGGCGGCCCAGCGCGAGCACGTCGAGGCGGGCGGACATGCGGATGACGGCTACGAGGGTCGCCGCCATGATGACGGCCGAGAAGGCGAGCAGCGTCCGGTCGATATTGTTGAAGCTCGCGAACAGCGTGTCCTGAAGCACCATGAACTCGTTGGGATCGAGTATCCGCTGCATGAAGCCCGACAGGCTGCGGAAGAAGATGCCGAAGATGATGCCCGCGAGCGCGAGCAGGTGAAGGCTGCGTTCCTCACCCGCGAAAAGCCAGCGGAACAGCAGCCCCGAGAACACCACCATCGCGACGACATGGCCGGCGAACAGCAGGTTGGGGTCGAGCATCGCCACCGTCGCCGACCCGACGAGGAAGATCATGACCGTCTGGATGAGAACGTAGAGCGCGTCGAAGCCCATGATCGAGGGCGTCAGGATGCGGTTGTTGGTCACCGTCTGGAACAGCACCGTCGAGGTCGCGATGGCGTAGGCGACGAGCAGCAGGCCGGCGAGCTTCAGGCCGCGGAACTTCAGGGTGAACGACCAGCTCCCCTTTGCGCCGAGCGTCATGAAGCAGACGATGGCCACGAGCGCCAGCACGAGAAGCACCGCGAGCACGACGCGCTGGCGCGTGAACAGCCGGCCCTCCCTCAGCCCCGGCCGCCGGCCCTCGCGCGGCTTCGCCAGCGAGGGAGGGGGCGCCATGGTCGCCTCACGCTGCATGGCTGCGCTTTCTCAGGATGAGATAGAGGAACATCGCGCTGCCGACGACGCCGACGACGGTGCCGATCGGTATCTCGTAGGGCGCGCGCACCACCCGCCCGATGATGTCGCAGACGAGGACGAACAACGCGCCGAGGACCGCGACCCAGGGCACGGAGCGGCGCATGTTGTCGCCGACGGTCAGGCTGACGATGTTGGGGACGACGAGGCCGAGGAAGGGGATCATGCCCACCGTCACCACCACGACCGAGGTGACCAGCGCCACGATGGTCAGGCCGAACGCCAGCACCGCGCGATAGTTCAGCCCGAGATTGGTGGTGAAGTCGCGGCCCATGCCGGCGACGGTGAAGCGGTCGGCGGTGACATAGGCGGCGACGGCGAGGATGAAGGCGAGCCACAAGAGCTCGTAGCGGCCGCGCAGCACGCCCGAGAAATCGCCCGTCGTCCACGCCAGCAGGGTTTGCAGCAGGTCGAAGCGATAGCCGATGAAGGTGGTGACGGCCGCGATCACCCCGCTCAGCATGATGCCGACCAGCGGCACCATGAGGACGTCGCGCAACGGCACGAAACGCAGGAGCCGCAGGAAAAGCGCCGTGCCGGCCACCGCGAAGGCGGCCCCGACCAGCATCTTGCCGAAGATCGGCATCGACGGCGCGAACAGCGTCGCGAGCAGCAGGCCGAGGCTCGCCGATTCGACGGTGCCGGCATTGGTCGGCTCGACGAAGCGGTTGCGGATCATCATCTGCATGAGCAGGCCGGCGACGGCCATGGACGACCCGGCGAGAACCAGCGCGATCGTGCGGGGAACGCGGCTCGCCAGCAGCACCTGAAGCGCGCGCCCGTCCTCGCCGTCCGAGCGCAGCGTCGTCCAGGAAACGTCGACCACGCCGATGAACAGGCTCACCAGCGCCAGCGCCGCGACCGCGAGGATCGCGGCGGCGAGATATGTCAGGTCGTCGAGTTTCCGCATCGGACTCGTCCTGTCGCCGGGGCGCGGCCTTGCGCTACTTGCGCGACACGGCCTCCCGGACCTCGTCGAGCAGCTTGCTGACCGAGGTATAGCCCGCCGACACGATGTAGGCGGCTTGCGGGTCGAGATAGACGATGCGGCCGTTGCGGGCGGCCTGCGTGCGCGCGACCAGCTCGTTGTCCAGCGTCGCCTGGGCGCTGTTGCCGGCATTGCCGACGCCCGCGTCGCGGTCGATGACGAACAGCCAGTCGGGGTCCTTCTCGAGGATGTATTCGAAGGAGACGATGTCGCCGCCGTGGAACCTGTCGTCGATGTCGTCCTCCACCGGCTTGAAGCCGATCTCCTTGTGCAGCCAGCCGACGCGGCTGTTCGGCCCGTAGGCACCGACCTTGCCGGCGTTGGTGACGAGGATCAGCGCGCTGCCCGCGCCCTCGGCGACGGCCTTCAAGCCTTGCACCTTTTCGTCGAACGCCGCGATCAGCTCGGCGGCCTTTTCCTGCCTGCCGACGATCTCGCCCAATGTCGTGATGTTCGCCTTCAACGCTTCGGTGAAGGGCTCGCTGTCGACGGTGAGGTCGACCGTCGGCGCGATCTCCGACACTTCGCGGAACTTGGCCCGCGAGCGCCCGCCGACGATCACGAGGTCGGGTTCCGCTGCGTTGATGGCCTCATAGTCCGGCTCGAACAGCGAGCCGATCTTCGCATAATCGTCGGAAGCGTATTTCGACAGATAGGTCGGCAGGTTCGATCCCGGCACGCCGGCCGGCTCGGCCCCGAGCGCGTCGATGATGTCGAGCGCGTTGATGTCCAGAACCAGAATATTCTGCGGGGCGGCGTCCAGCGTTACTTCGCCTTGCGTATGTTTTATTGTCAGCGGCTCCGCATGGAGCGGCGCACACGCAAGCAGCGCAATCGAGAAGAATATCTTTCCAAGGGCAAGTTTTCCAATCGCGTGGCGCATTTTTCATTCCTGCTCTTGTGACGCTTGGGGGAAATCGTGATTTGAATAGTCATGTTTTCTGGAATGGCAAGCCATTGCGTGCGTCCGATGACGATTTTTAGGCGGGATCGGAGCGAGGGATCGCTCTCCCTCCCAGGCCCGGCGCGTTCAACCTCTTGCAAAGGCGGGGTTTTCCCGCCTGAAGACGCCTGAACGGCGTTGCGTGAATGTTGCCCGAAAGAGACAGGCGGCGGAGCGCCGTCGCCTGCCGCATGATCCGCCGTTGCGCTGTCGCCAAGGTATGAGTAGGTCGAACTGGAACAATTCCAAAAGATCGTGCTTGACCGCCTTCCCTGATCCCCTTTAACAGGACAAAAAAGGTCAAGTTTAGCCGCTGGGGGATTCTTTTCCAGCCGTATGGATCGGCACGGTGCTGGTCGGTGTCCCTTGGGAGCCGTCGGCAACGTCTTTGGGTCATGAGGGTGCGTGCATATGAAGGAGCTTGAAGTGAGCGGGGAAGATTCTCGGGGCAATGCGGCGACGCCGCCCGCTTCGCCTGTAACGGCCGGGGCAACGGTCGGAACGACGTTGGGCCTACTGCCCGTGATCGCCCTGTCGGCGGCGCTGACGGGGCCGGCGGCCGCGCAGGATGGCAACCTGGTGCTCGACGAGATCAACGTCGAGGGCAAGAAGGGGTCCCAGGCCACCGAAAGCTACAAGGCCGATCGGCTTTCCTCGCCGAAATACACCCAGCCGCTCCTCGATACGCCGCGCACCGTCACGGTGGTGACGCAGAAGCAGATGGAGGAGCGCGGCCAGAATTCGGTCACCGAGGTGCTGCGCACCACGCCGGGCATCTCGCTGGGTTCCGGCGAGGGCGGCACGCCGATGGGCGACCGCCCGTTCATCCGCGGCTTCGAGGCCTCGACGGACATGATGGTCGACGGCGTGCGCAATCTCGGCCGCACGAGCTACGAATCCTTCGCGCTCGAATCCATCGAGGTGAGCAAGGGGCCGGGCGGCGCCTATAGCGGCCGCGGCTCGACCGGCGGCTCGATCAACATGGTGTCCAAGACGCCGCAGATGGACAATTTCGTCAATCTGTCGGGCACCATCGGCACCGACGCCACCAAGCGCACGACCTTCGACGGCAATCACTATTTCGACAACGGCGTCGCCGTGCGGCTGAACGCCATGTGGCACGACGCGGACGTGGCCGGGCGCGACGAGGTGTTCCAGAAGCGGTGGGGCATCGCACCGTCGATCTCGTTCGGCATGGACGGCCCGACGCGGGCGACGTTCAGCTACTACTATCTCAAGACTGACGAATTGCCGGATTTCGGGCATCCGTTCCCCAACGAGGCCCAGGCCGGGCATCCGGCGACCCGTGACAATCCCTATTATCCGGTCAAGGTCGATCGCGACAATTTCTACGGCTCGGTGTTCCGCGATTTCCGCAAGACGGAAACGCATTTCGCCACCGCCAAGTTCGAGCACGAGTTCAACGACAGGCTGCGCATCGAGAACGTGACGCGCTACGCCTTCGGCAAGAACGACTACATCTTCACCCGCCCGTCGATGGAAGCCGGCACGCCCGCCGGCATGGTGGAGCGCAACAGCAGGGCCAACCGCCGCGAAAGCATGGGGATCGTCAACCAGACGAACCTCGTCGCCGAGTTCGAGACGGGCGGGCTGGAGCACAGCTTCGCCGCCGGGCTCGAGTTCGCCTACGAACGGCTGAGGAACGGCGGCTACGACGGGGTTCCCAATATCGGCAGAACCGATCTCTTCAATCCCGATCCGTTCACGCCCGTGGACATGAGCGGCCTGACCGAGACCGACTATGGCGATCCGTTCAAGACGAGAACGCAGGCCATCTACGTCTTCGACACGATCAAGTTCAACGAGCAATGGTCGCTGAACGCGGGCGCGCGGGTCGACAATTATCACGTTTCGGACTCCGGCAGCGGGCTGAGCAACAAGTCGACGATGTTCAACTACCAGCTCGGGCTGGTCTACAAGCCGTTGCCTTATGCGAGCATCTATGTCGCCCACGGAACCTCCTCGAATCCGGCAGGCGAGACGCTGGGGCAGTCCGGCGGCGCCGACGGTCCGTCGGGCGGTAATTTCGGGGATAACAAGGCCGACCTCGATCCCGAAAAGAACGTCTCCTACGAGATCGGCACGAAGTGGGATCTCTTCGACGAGCGGCTGTCGCTCACCGCGGCCGTGTTCTACACGGAAAAGACCAACCAGCGCGCCAGGGACCCGCTGAGCGGCGATGTCGCGCTCATCGGCAGCAGCAAGGCGCGTGGCGTCGAGCTGGGCGTGGCGGGCAACATCACCGACAGGTGGCAGGTCTTCGGCGGCTACACCTATACCGATGCCGAGCTGGTGGACGACGGCGCGGGCACGAATGACGGCAACACGCTGAAGTTCATTCCCGCCCACACCTTCAGCATCTGGTCGACCTATGCCGTCACCGAGAAGCTCACCGTCGGCGGCGGCGCCTACTACATGTCGAACCGCTTCGTGGACGACGCGAACACCAAGGTCCTGCCGTCGCACTGGCGCGTCGATCTCATGGCCGCCTACAAGGTCAACGACAATTTCGACGTGCAGCTCAACGTCAACAACGTCTTCAACGAGACGATCTACGACGCCTCGCATGTCGGCATCTTCGGCATCGTCGCGCCGGGCAGGAGCGCGCACCTGAAGGCCACGGCCCGCTTCTGAAGCCTGGCCGATCGAATTGCCGGGCGGCCGCAGCGGCCGCCCGCCTTGCTTGTTGCGATCGTCGGGATAGTCTCGACCGGGCGACGGGCCTGCCCGCCGCCATCTTGCACGGGAAGCGGAGCGTAGAATGCTTGTAACCATCCCCGACGTCCTGACGCCCGAGGAGCTGGCCTATATCCGGCAGGTTCTGGAAAACACCCAATGGGTCGACGGCCGCACGACCGCCGGCGACCAGGCGGCGCTGGTGAAGAACAACCTTCAGGTGCCGCCCGACTCCGACGCCGCGCGCGAGCTGGGCCAGATCGTCATGCGCGCGCTCGGCCGCAACCCCACCTTCTCCTCCGCCGCCCTGCCGCTGCACGTGCTGCCGCCGATGTTCAACCGCTATGACGAGGGCATGACCTTCGGCGCGCATGTCGACGGCTCGATCCGGGTGGTTCCGGGGACGGGAATGCGCCTGCGCACCGATGTCTCCTCCACCCTGTTCCTGACGCCGCCCGAGGATTATGACGGCGGCGAGCTCGTCGTTCACGACACCTATGGCTCCCATCACGTCAAGCTGCCGGCCGGCCACATGGTCGTCTACCCGGCCACCAGCATGCATTCGGTCACGCCGGTGACGCGCGGCAGCCGCTGGGGCTCGTTCTTCTGGACCCAGTCCATGGTCAAGGACGACTGGCGCCGCACCATGCTCTACGATCTCGACCAGTCGATCATCAGCATCAGGAGCCGGCTGCCGGACGACGATCCGGCCGTCGTCGGCCTGACCGCCCACTATCACAATCTCATCCGTTACTGGTCGGAGGTCTGACGTTCATGTTGAAACCCCTCGCTCTCGCCGCCGGCGCGGCCGTGCTCCTGTCCCTGACCGCCCCTTCCTTCGCGGCGGACGACGCGATCAAGGTCTATGCCGGCCGCTTCAACGAGGCCGTCGCCAAGGCCTTCACCGACAAGACCGGCATCGCGGTCGAGATCGTCAAGGGCGAGTTCGACGAGATCACCGACGGCATCCTCGCCGAGAACCAGAAGGTCGCCGACGTCGTCATCGCCGGCGATCTTGCCGGCGTCGCCCGCCTGCAGGAGAAGGGGGTGTTCGAGCCGCATCGCTCGGCCGCGATCGACGAGACGATTCCCGCCGCGCTGCGCGATCCCGACGGTGCGTGGTTTGCCACCTTCCGCCGCGCGCGCGTCATCTTCTACAACCCCGATCTTCTTTCCGCGCCGCCGCGCGCCTATGCCGATCTCGCCGGCCCCGACTATCGCGGCAAGGTCTGCATCGGTTCGGGCGCGTCGGGCTACAACCTCGCTTTCGTCTCGGGCATGCTCGGCCGCATCGGGCCCGAGGCCACGGAGCGGTTCGTCCGCGACTATGTGGCGAACGACGCCGGCGCCCAGCAAGGCCACGACCCGGTGCAGATCCTCAATGTCGGCAAGGGCGATTGCGCGGCCACGATCGTCAACCACTATTATTTCCTGAACCTGAAGGCCGAGGACAAGCCGGAGAACCGGGAAGCCTTGTCGAAGGTCGCGCTGGCTTGGCCGGATCAGGACGGCGACGGCGTCGTCTTCAACAGCGGCGCTGCGGGCCTGGCAAAGAACGCGGCGAACCCGGAAGGCGCGGTAGCCTTCCTCGAATTCCTCGCTTCCGACGAGGGGCAGCAGATGCTCGCGGGCCGGGCCTTCTTCCCGGCGGCCGCGAATGTGGAGCCGTCGCCGGCGGTGCAGGAACTCGGCGCGCCGCGCTGGACGCAGCAAAGCGCGGCCGAAGCCATCGCGCATCTCGCGGAAGCCCGCGCACTGGTCGAAGCCGCCGCCTGGCCTTCGCCGCCACCGCGCCCGGCCCGATAGGGGCGGGCGCATGACCGGGCCGGTGCCGCCGGATGTCGTCTGCGTCGCCGACTACGAGCGCCACGCGCGCGAAAGGCTGCCGGCGGATGTCTGGGCCTATATCGCGGGCGCGGGTGCGGACGGGCTGACGCAGGCCCGCAACCGTGCCACGTTCGACCAGATCGAGCTTGCCGGCCGGGTGCTCGCCGACATGAGTGGCGCCTCGACCGCGACGACGCTCCTCGGCATCGACCTGCCTTTCCCGCTCCTGATCGCCCCGGTCGCCCACCAGCGCCTCGTCCACCCCGACGGCGAGCTGGCGAGTGCGCTCGGCGCGGCGACCTGCGGCGCGGCGATGTGCGTCAGCACGCTGGCCGGCGCGACGCTCGAGGAGATCGCCGCCCATACCGCCGCGCCGCTGATCTTCCAGCTCTACATGCAGGGCGGGCGCGAGGCGGCGCTCGCCCTCGTGCGCCGCGCGGAGGACGCCGGCTACCGCGCGCTGATGGTGACGGTCGATGCGCCGGTGAACGGGGTTCGCAACGACGAGCAGCGGGCGGGGTTTCGTCTGCCCGCCCATGTACGCCCGGTCAACATCGAGGGCATGGCCGGGCCGGTGTCACGCGCGGGGCCGGGCGAGAGCCCGGTTTTCAAGGGCCTGCTCGACGGCGCGCCGAACTGGGCCGACATCGAATGGCTGCGCGGCCAGACGCGCCTTCCTCTCATCCTCAAGGGCATCGCCCATCCGCATGACGCGGAACGCGCGATCGAGGCCGGCGCGGACGCGGTCGCCGTCTCGAACCATGGCGGCCGCACGCTCGACACGCTGCCGGCAAGCATCGCCGCGCTCGAGGCGGTGGCAGCACAGGTGGCCGGTCGTGTGCCCCTCCTTGTCGATGGCGGCATCCGCCGCGGCACGGATATCCTGAAGGCGCTCGCCCTCGGCGCCGATGCCTGCATGATCGGCCAGCCGGTCATGCACGCGCTGGCGGTCGCCGGCCCCGTGGGCGTCGCCCACCTTCTGGTCATCCTGCGCGCCGAGCTGGAAGTCGCCATGGCCCTGACCGGCCGGTCATCCATCGCGGCGGTCGATTCGACGGTCCTGTGGAGACCGGCCTGCTGAATAGTCGGGCCGCT
The DNA here is from genome assembly GCA_035444225.1 of Aquamicrobium sp. Taxonomy (GTDB): domain Bacteria; phylum Pseudomonadota; class Alphaproteobacteria; order Rhizobiales; family Rhizobiaceae; genus Aerobium. The sequence continues at coordinate 14,259 of DAOMOI010000013.1, forward strand.
CGATCCCCCCGCAGCCGCTCAGGCTCGGGCGAGCGTGACCTCGACCTTGGGTCCGTTCCTGATCGTCTGGTAGACCACGCAATAGCGCTCGGTCAGCTTCAGCAGCTGGTCGAGCTTGTCCTGCCCGGCGTCGGTGTCGACGTCGAAGCGCAGCCGGATTTCGGCGAAGCCTACGGGCGCCTCCTTGTCGACGCCCAGCGTGCCGCGGAAGTCGAGGTCGCCTTCGGCCGACACGCTCGCGCCGCGCAGCGGGATTTCGAGCGCGGTGGAGACGGCCTTCAGCGTCACGCCGGCGCAGGCGACCAGGGCTTCGAGCAGCATGTCGCCCGAGCACAGCTCCAGCCCGCTGCCGCCGGTGGCCGGATGGAGGCCGGCGACGGCGAGGGCCCGCCCGGTCTCGACCTTGCAGGCGATGTTGCCGTCGTCGAGCGAGCCGTGCGCCTTCAGCGTCACCAGCCCGGCCGTCGGGTCGTTGCGATAGCGTTCCTTGATCGGCGCTTGCATCGCGCGCAGTGCGGCGGCGTCCATGTCGAAGTCCTTTCGTCAGGCGGGAATGAGGCCGGCGCGCTCTAGCGACCGGTCGAGCGAGTCGAGAACCCGGTGGCGCACGGCATCGAATGCGTCGGATCGCCGGTCGCGCGGGCGCGGCAGCGCCGCCGCGATCTCCTCGAACAGCCGGCCCGGGCGCGGGCGCATGACGACGATGCGGTCGGCGAGCGCGATGGCCTCGTCGACGTCGTGCGTCACCAGCACGAGGGTGGGCCTGGAATCCGCCCACAGGGCGAGCAGATGGTCCTGAAGATCGGCGCGGGTGAAGGCGTCGAGCGCCGAGAACGGCTCGTCGAGCAGCAGCACCTCGGGGCGCGGCACCAGCGCGCGGGCGATGGCGACGCGCTGCGCCTGCCCGCCGGACAGTTCGCGCGGCCAGGCCACCGCCTTGTCGGCGAGGCCGACGCGCGCCAGCGCCGTGGCGACGCGCTCGTCCCGCTCCCGCCGCGGCAGATGCTCGATGCCGAAGGCGACGTTGCCGGCGACGGTCAGCCAGGGCAAGAGGCGCGGCTCCTGGAAGATGATGCCGATCTTCTCGTGCGGGGCGGTCACGGTCATGCCGTCGAGCGCGACGCGGCCGCGGCTGGGCGCATCGAGGCCGGCGATCGCCCGCAGCATCGTCGACTTGCCGCAGCCCGAGCCGCCGACGATGGCGACGATCTCCCCGGGCGCGATGGAAAGGCTGGCGCCTTCCAGCGCATGGACGCCGTTCGGATAGGTCTTGCCGACGCGGTCGAGGACCAGCATGTCAGTTCGCTCCCTGCCGGGCGAAGCGGTCTTCCCAGCGCAGGAACGGCCACGTCGCGGCGACGATCAGCCAGTCGGTGATCTTGCCGAGGATGGCGAAGGCGACGATGGCGGTGACGATCTGCGCCGGCTTGCCGAGCTGCTGGCCGTCGATCAGCAGGTAGCCGAGCCCCTGTGAGGCGCCCATGAACTCGGCGGCGACGACGAACATCCAGCCGAGGCCGAGGCCCGAGCGCAGCGCGATCACATAGGACGGAAGCACCGCCGGCAACAGGATGCGGCGCACCATCCGCGGCCCCGAGAGGCGGAAGACGCGGCCGACCTCGACGATCTTGCGATCGACCGAGGCCACGGCGCCCATGACGCCGAGATAGACGGGAAAGAACACGCCGACCGCGATCAGCGTCACCTTCGACGCTTCGAAGATGCCGAGCCAGAGGATGAACAGCGGCACCCAGGCGATGGAGGGTATGGCGCGCAGGGCCTGAAGGGTGGGGTCGAGCAGGCGGGAGAGGAACCGCGAATAGCCGGTGACGGCCCCGATGAGCGTTCCGGCCGCGACGCCGGCGCCGAAGCCGATGGCGACGCGCGCCAGCGTGGCCGTCGCATGGTGCTGCAACTGGCCGCCTTCGGCCAGTTGCAGGAAGGTCTGCCAGATGACGGAGGGCGGCGGCACCAGCCGCCCGGTGGACCAGCCGAGCCGGAC